>JAIPJS010000006.1 GCA_021734025.1 Candidatus Neomarinimicrobiota bacterium | reverse complement strand
ATGACGACGCAGCCGGCCTGGGAGCCTTTATCCCTGATAAACCGGGAGGTTCAAACTATTGGGGGTATATGACAGTTCCGGCAAGCCCCAATACAATTTTAGGCCAGCCCTTTGAGATGGCGTACGAAATGACCCCGCCAATGTATTTAAGTCCGGAAGGAGTAGGACCCGAGTATAGCAACGTCCCTGTTGAACCACGCATTGTTCAGTTCTACCTTGTTCTAAATGAATTTTCGTCGAATGCATGGTGCAATAGCGCTCCCGGTAATCCCGCTGAACATTGTCGGGAGTTGCCGGAGATTAATCTCCACAATGAATTTGTAAATCCAATGGACAGGTAAGGCAAAAGACATGTTCAGATTAAGTGTTATATTTCTCTCCATACTCATATTATCAGTTACATCCTGTACGAAAAAGGAAATACCAGGTCTTGTTGCCCATTATTCCTTTAGTGGGGATGCCTCTGATGAGAGCCACAACCAAAACAATGCCTTAGTGCATGAGGCGACACTGACCAGCGACAGATTTGGAAATACAAAAAGTGCTTACCGTTTTAATGGTACCTCTGCATATATTTTCGCCCCGGTGAAAAATATGCCTGCACCCGATGCAGCCCAGACAATCTCCTGGTGGTTTATGATTGAGCAACCGCCGGACTATATTGATTCCTTGGGTGCAGATAATATGATTGCCATGGTAGACACGGTTGATGGTATCGGGCTTCAGTTTGGCTATCGTGCGCCCGGTTATCATACTCCTGGTCTCGATACCTGGTACTGGGGTGGCAGAACAGTGCTTGGTACACAACCTCCAGCTGTAAATAAATGGCACCATTGCATTTACACTTATGATGGCCGGACGCACCGGTTTTACCTGAACGGTCTTCTAAGGTCACAATCTGAAGTGGAGCCGCAGGCTGGAACTCCGGAAATACTCATGTTCGGGAATTATCCTGGAGGTAACCAATTTTTCGCCGGCGCTTTGGATGAAGTTCGGATTTATAATCGTGTTTTGTCTCATTCGGAGATTGAGTTTGTTTTTAAACATTAAGTTGGAGATTAGATTATGAGAAAAGTATTTAGCGTGAACAGAATCTTGTTAATCATTGGGCTGTTGTTGATAGGCTTATTGTTTGCCGCATATGCGGGGACGGCTCCCGGAAATGGCACTGCACCGAAGGGCGCGGATGAGAAAGAAGCAGCCCCCCTAATGCTGCAGGATCTCGACTATACGGAGAATCCTGTTGATATTCCGAATCCCGGCAGAGGCGCCTACAGAGGCAGGTGGCAGAATATACCGCCGGATTTGGTTGATGAAACGAATTCACCCTTCGGCATCACGCCCGAAGTGGATCATCGGGTTCCGGTGGACGAAAACTCCGTGCTGTATCATGGAAGACAGGTGCCCCCTGTGGAGGGTGATGATATCGAAAAGACGCAATTTTATAACGGTGTGAATCAAAACACCAGCCCCTACGTCGGCGGTACCGGGGTCTCCGCCCTTCCCGCCATATCATTCATGGGGTTCGACTTGTGCAACTTTTCGTCCAACGCGTTCCTCTCGGCCCACGACGCGTTTGCGTACCGGGATGACGGATTGTTCGAAGACCCGGTCACCGGCGCCGCAAGAACAGGGAAAACGCAACCCCTTACATCCTTCGCCCTTGATTACATAAGAGGCCTGCTTCAGAAGGTGAGGGACGGCAACGGTGTAGCCCTTGTAAAATTTTCCTATGACGGCAACGGGTTCAGCTATATTGAACCCCACAAGTATCCCCACCTGGATCTCACCCAGGGTCTCATTCACGGGCCTGAACCGACATACATGACTGAAAATAACCCGTTGCCCATGTGCGATGTACCCGGCCATGGGGACAAGACCTGGATAGAATATCATCTGTGGCAGCTCAAGCCCGTCTTACATGAATTCGAAGATATCATTTTGTGCGTCAAAACAGGTATGCTCGGTCCATGGGGAGAACAACACTCATCACCTGAGGCCCGAAGCGTGGATGCGTACAAAATGCTCTTGGACGCGTATCTGGACGCTGTACCCCCTTCCCGCGCGCTTCTGACCCACGCGGGGGGATTTCTGGCATGGTACAACGAAACCTACGGGACCTCCTATACCTTCACGAATATAGACGACATGCCTGTTCCGCCTCGGGGCTCGCCTGAGGCGCGGTTTGGATTTTTCAACGATAGTTACGCGGCTGGAAGCTGGACCGACAACGGCTCGCTTTCTGAAGGAAATTCAATGATCGATGAACGATACGGCGGCAGCACATATGACCGTTACCGGGTTATCACATGGATCCATAAGCAGAACCAGATTGTCCAGGGAGAAGGAGGCATCGGTGATAATGTGTTCGGTACCATGCCTGGGGCTCTCATAGAAGCACGTGAGCTCCGGACGACTGCTTTGAACATGAGACACGGCAGGTATAACCGGTGGAACAGTTTTATGTATACCAAAGAAAACGTCACCAAACCGGTTCAGTTCCCGGCCGACGAAGAAGAGCTGCGGCAAGGGAATTTTACCGGGGAGATTAAAACAGCGGTCTTTGACCCGGTATATGAGGGCAGAACCGGATTGGAATATGTCCGCGACAGATTAGGGTACCGTCTCGTGCTGCGCGAGGCGAAAGCAAGTGAGTGGGTGGAAGAGGATGGAGTCCTGAGATTCGAAGGAAAGATCCAGAACGTGGGCTTCGGCAATGTAATCAACCGGAAGAATGTGTCGGTTCTTCTGAAGTCGAAAACCGGTCCTGATTTTTACAGCGCCCCCACTGGCCTGGACGCTCGAAACTGGCTGACCGATGAGGGCGGCAATACCAGGCCGGACAACAGGGATGCATGGCGTGATTTGAACTTCTCCGTTTCCATGTCCGCATTCGGCAGCGTTTCCGCCGGGGACTATGAAATATACCTGAAGATCAGTGAGCCAAAAGAACAAAGCGCCAACAAGCGTTGCATACGGTTTGCCAATAAGGGAAACCGCTGGAATGCCCGCCTCGGTGCAAATCTCATCGGCTCGACAACAGTGTTATAGGCTGCATTTTCCAGCATCGGAGGAAAACAAATTAACACTCATAGAATAACATTCAGGAGACACCATGGATAGAAAAGAATTTTTAAAGACCGGCATGCTTCTGGGAGCCGCACCGGTTCTGATGCCCTGGCCTTCTAAACATACGGTATCCGGTGATGAGTCCGGACAAGATCAGCAGTGGGTACCCAAGGGAGGCAGCACCGTAGCAGAGTTGAAGGCGATGATCGAAGATTATTACGGCGATCCCGATAATGTCAGCGAGGTCGCCCGGGCACGCAAGATGCAGGCATTGATTATGGAGGTCGCCGTCGCGGCCAAGACCAGAAATCCGAATTTTCAGGTCATTCCGCAGGACACGCTGCAATATGCCCACATAGACGGCAATGCGGATTATCCGTACGACTGGAATCTCCTTAACCTGCTCGACGGCTGGGGGATTGAGAATTTCAGCGATACGACTGTACGGAGACTGGCAAACCTGACCAGGGTGGGCATAAAGGGCACGGCGAACACCAATGGAAGCACGGTGGAGACCGTTGCCGAAAACCAGAGAATTGCCGCGGAAAACAATATTCTCTGGCACCCGCGGCTGAGCGCGGAAGTGTATCAGTCACCGGGAATAGGAAATCCCGGGTATATGCCCATCTATTCGCCTTCATCCAACGCCTACAATATCATCCATCATCCCATACCCGCCGGTGTGGCCCACACACTGAACAGCAACAATGTTACCCATATGATGGACGCGAAAAACTATCTGTACATGATCAGCACCGGCAAGTATACGGACTGGCCGGACTGGGAAAGGAATCCCGCCCGCCGTCTCGATATAACCAGAACCGCCGGGTATCTGGTTCCTTTCAAGGGCGGGCGGTTTCAGCCGAGGGGTGTTCCGGAGGTGGTTGCCCGGGCGGTGGAGGACCACGGGAGTGAATGGGACTTTTTCTGGGTGGCGAAAGGTTACACTCAAAATGATGGCAGAAAGGCGTACATTGAGCAGCTCGCTGCCTCGAAGTGGGATGTTTTTTATATTGATGCGCATTTCAGCATGAGTTCGCTAACCAAAGAAGAGGTCGAAGCCCTCAAATGGAAGCCCCAGGGCGGCAGGCGACTGGTTATCGCATATTTGAGCATCGGCACCACGGAATCGTACCGGTGGTATGCCGATCCGGTCATGCTCAAACCCGGCACACGATCATTCCTCCGAGGCACTGTTGAGAACGGCACATTTATACCCGCCCACAAACGGTTCGGGCGTTCTGATATCCCGAACTGGATGCTCTGGGCGGCCTACCGCGGACAATACGCCAGTGAATCCACACCAATCTGGTGGCATCCCGAATGGAGGGATATTATTGTGCGGGGCGGCAGCTCCTACAAACATCCTGGGTTTGACCATACCCAGTTTCCAGAGGGCAGATCCTCCATCGACAGGATTGTCGACATGGGATTTGACGGCGTATATCTGGATAACGTAAGCAGAGCAGACTCGTCACACGATAATTGGGCAGCGCTGCAGGCCTACAATAATGCACATCCCGGGTGGTATTTAGAACCTTAGTTAAGGTGTTTTTCGAACAAAAGCCTAAATGGAATTATCAATTAATAATTAACCCATATGAATATTAAAATTAAATTTTTTGTTATTTGTTTGGTTGGCAGCGTTGTAAACGCTCAGGACAATCTTATGCCATAGAATATTAACTTTACGGAGTTTGTCGGTGACATTCGATTCCGGACAGAGGCTTTTACTGGCCCCAGCGATGTATCGTTCCCTTCGACAGTGGTGCTTCGGGTTTTCCTGACTTAGGAGTAGTGGTACCACGGTCTTTGTCAATGCTCGCATCGTTTATAGGAGGAACTTTTCGTCGAATGCCCCTCTCACCGGAATGCCAATAGGGGCGTGGAGTGCTGATGGTGCTCTTCCGCCAGATTATGGCACAACTCAAACTTTAACACCCGCTGCGATTGAATATGTAAAAGCAGCGCTTCAAAAAGTAAGGGAAAGCGAATCTGTTGCCATTGTGAAATTTAGTTATGACTGACGGGGCTTGACTTATAATAATCGTGGAGGATATAACCAATTCAAACATGATTGCGAAACAGGGGCACCACAAGGTCGAATTTGGTATGAAGCAGGTGTTCCTGAAGAATCTGATTTATGTGGTATCCCCGGTCATAAGGACAAAAACTGGGTACAATATCATATTTGGCAGTTTGGAAATATTTTTAGCGAATTCGAAGACGTATTTAACTGTGTCAAAGGGGGTATTTTTATCATGTGTAGAGCGAAATCGGAGAAACGACGGGAAAATTTGTTGTTATACATTAAGAACTTTTTGAGACGGGTGTCACTTAGGGGAATTCAGACCAAACACTTAGTCTTCTTTGTTGCAATTGTACTCTTGCTGGGGAGTGTGGTGGGTGCTCAATCCGAACATCCGATGAAATACCAGCAGGACAGTGAAATTAAAATAAACATAATGGAAGGTGAACACTGGTGGGTTGGAGTGATTAACCATGGCCATCAGATGCCCCTTTCGGATGGGTATGAAGCCGATCTGAATGGTTACATTTACGGGAATCAGGCACAGCCGGTTTTGGTGTCAAGTGAGGGGCGCTCCGTATGGTCAGATGAACCGTTCCATATTGAAGTAAAGGACAACCGGATAGACCTGGTGAAAACTTCAGGTGAGTTTGTATTACAAAAACACGGAAGTTCACTCCGGGAGGCATATTTAGGAGTGAGCCGTCAGTTCTTTCCGCCAACCGGGAAAATGCCGGATGAATCCCTTTTTACCCAGCCACAATACAACACATGGATAGAGTTAACGTACGATCAAAATCAACAAGACATTCTCACATACGCCCGTGGTATCATCGCCAATGGATTTCCGCCTGGCGTCATTATGATTGATGATAATTGGCAACGCACATATGGCGATTGGGAGTTCCGCGCTGAACGCTTCGATGACCCGAAAGCCATGGTGCAGGAACTGCATGAAATGGGATTCAAGGTCATGCTGTGGGTCTGTCCGTTCATCAGCCCTGATACTGAAATCTATCGCGATCTGCGGGACCGAGGTCTCTTACTGAAAGACAAAAAAGGATACCCGAAAATTGTTCGCTGGTGGAACGGGCAGAGCGCATTGCTCGACTTAACTCAGCCGGAGGCGAAGGATTGGTTTCTCGAACGCCTGCATTATCTGGAAGACACTTATGGAGTTGATGGATTCAAACTGGATGCCGGTGACCCGGAATACTATGTAAACGCGATCGCACACGAAAATATTTCCCCCAATGAACACTCCCGGTTATTTGCCGAAATCGGCCTGCATTTTCCGCTGAATGAATACCGTGCCACCTGGAAAATGGGTGGGCAGCCGCTGGCCCAGCGTCTGCGTGATAAGGGACATTCCTGGGATGATCTGAATACCCTGATTCCACACATTCTCACCCAGGGACTTTCCGGATATGCTTTTACCTGTCCCGATATGATTGGCGGTGGATTAATAGGCTCATTTGAAGACCTCGAAACAGTGGATCAGGAGCTCATCGTCCGATCAGCTCAAACTCACGCATTAATGCCAATGATGCAGTTTTCAGTGGCGCCATGGCGTGTTCTTGACCGGGATCATTTAAAGGCGGTAAAAAAGGCGGTTGATTTAAGAGCACATTTCACGGATAAAATTATGAAACTGGCTCGGGTTGCCGCAGAGACCGGAGAGCCAATCGTTCGGCATCTGGAATACGAATTCCCGGGACAGGGGTATGCCACCGTTTCCGACCAGTTTTTACTGGGTGATTCGATAATGGTCGCCCCGCTTCTTCAGCCGGAGCAGGATTCCCGGGAAATTATTATTCCTCCCGGAGTATGGAAGAGTAATGAGGGTGATGTGGTAGAAGGCCCTGCTACCATCACAACTCATGTTGCATTAGATGAAATTCCCTATTATACGCGCATTCCATGACCGTGTCACTAACAATCAATAATCGTCCCGGTTTCAATGAAAAGCCCCAAAAGCATCGCGTTGCAAGATGCCGACGCTATCAATTAAATAAAAACACCTAGGATGTAACTTTCCTATGCCCCAAACGTTCTCAGCGCGACCATCGAAAAATTTGATGTTCTCCACTCACGCATTTCCAACACTGAAAAAGGTTCTTGTTCTTATATGGATTTTTGGAATCGGTTTCGGAGCCTACCCCCTCTATGTGTTAGCTCAAACGGCTACGACAATAGAGTACTCCGAAACCGATTCTATCTTTGCAAACCCTGAGCGGGGCTTTTCAACCTATCGCTCGCGAGCTATCACGGATGGATATCTCCAAAATCTGCGTGGCCATAACGTCACGGTCGTCCAGCGTATCTACAAGGTTCCTGAGTTCCGCTCAGAGCAGCTTTCCGAAGATTTTCTGAATACGGTTCAACAGGATTTTGATATCGCCAGGCAGGAAGGTTTTAAACTAATACCGCGGTTCTCCTATACGGAAAACCAGAACGGAGACGATGCGGCCCTTGACACGATTTTGCTGCATTTGGATCAACTGGAGCCGCTCTTCCGGGCCAATTACGATGTTATTCTGTACATGGAGGCCGGATTCATCGGCGCCTGGGGAGAATGGTATTATTCCTCTCACAACCTGAACAACACCCAGGATCGACGGACTGTGCTCTTCAAAGAATTAGATGTGCTGCCCGAAGAGCGGATGGTTGTAGTTCGTACGCCGAATTACAAGAAAAATATTTATTCCAATGATGAACCGCTGACATCGGATGAGGCTTACACCGGATCGAACAGGGCCCGCACCGGCGCACACAACGACTGTTTCCTGGCCAGCGCTACCGATTATGGCACCTACCAGGACATCCAGGAAGACAAAAACTATCTGCACAACGATAACAGATTCGTGCCGCAAGGAGGGGAAACGTGTAATCCCAGCGATTACTCCGGATGCAACAACGCCCTGGATGATTTAGAATATCTGCATTGGTCGGTATTAAACCGTGATTACCATAGCACAGTTTTGGACGGCTGGGAGGAAAACGGATGTATGCCCGAAATCAAGCGCCGCCTTGGTTATCGGTTCCAACTCCTTGATGCGTCCATAGTTGACAGCGTCCGTTCGGACGGTAAGTTCACGCTGGACTTTGCGGTCTGGAATCGCGGGTTCGCCAGTCCGTTTAATCCACGGAATGTGGAGGTGGTTTTACGGCATCAATCAACCGGGAGCGAATTTTATCTTTCAGTAGATGTCGATCCCCGGTTGTGGTTTTCGGGCGATACCACACAGGTGTCGATTAGCGGCGGGATGATCCCGGAGATGCCCGAGGGTGAATACGCGGCATTTCTGAATCTGTCTGATCCCGTACCGCGTCTGCGCAAACGACCGGAATACAAGATTCGACTGGCCAATGAAGGTGTCTGGGAAGATTCCACCGGATACAACAATTTGAACCATACAATTACCCTTGATCAGCAGGCGTCCGGTAATGTGTATTCCGGGGATACGTACTTTGAATCGACGGATAACATCACCAGCACTGTCCACGAACCGCCGCAACCCGTTGCACAGCAGTTTACTTTGAGTGGGAATTATCCGAACCCGTTTAATGAGAGGACACAGTTCCAATTCACGCTTGCAAACCCGGCGCCGGTCGGTATTCAGGTCTACGATATTGCAGGGCGGCAGGTAGATGAACTGCGCACGAAGTACTACGATACGGGCAAACACATTATCAACTGGACGCTGCAGGAATTGAGCCGCGGTATTTTTTTTATCCAGCTCACGAACGGCCAACACGAGGAAACAATACGGGCAGTCTTGAAATAGATGTGTGAGACTTATTTAACCATTGAAGTATTAAAATGAACGGAGGGTGAACGATGAATATATTGAAGCGAATTCTGAGTGCGACCATCTTTGTTGGAAGTTTATTTCTCATCAGTTGTGGGCAGCAGGGGCCACAGTTTTACTCCATGGGGGATTTTGAGAGTGTGGACAAGGCGGATGTGCATGTACACATCAACGGCGCTGACCCAATGATGGTGGAACAGGCGCAGGCCGACAATTTTAAGTTGCTGACAGTGAATGTGGACTATCCCGATTTCCCACCCATCGATGAACAACAGGAAATTGCTGTAGAGCAGCACAACGAATATTCTGCAACGGTAGGCTTCTTTTCTACGTTTCCTATGGATGGCTGGGACAATCCCGGCTGGGCCGAGAAAACGATCGAGCGTATCAAAGCGGGGCAGGAACTCGGCGCTATCGGAGTGAAAACCTGGAAAAATATCGGCATGAGCTACCGGGATGAAAACGGCGAACTGGTGATGATCGATGATCCCGGTTTTGATCCCCCATTCGGATACCTGTCGGAGAAGGATATCTGGATGATCGGCCACCAGGCGGAACCGAAAAACTGCTGGCTGCCGGTTGATTCCATGACGGTCAATAACGATCGGGAATATTTCGAGGCGCACCCGGAATATCACATGTACAAACACCCGGAAATGCCCTCCTACGAGGAACATATGGAAGCCCGGAATCACATGCTCGAGAAGAACCCGAACCTGAAATTTATGGGTGCACATCTTGCGAGCCTCGAGTGGAGTGTGGACCGAATTACACAGTTTCTGGACCGGTTTCCCAATGCAACGGTCGATATGGCTGCGCGCATGGGACAGGTCCAATACCAGTCCATCCGGGATTATGAGAAGGTGCGCGATTTCTTTATCAATTACCAGGATCGCGTCCTCTACGCCACGGATTTGACCCAGGCACCCGGCGCCGCTACTGAGGAATTCAAATCGCAGGCACACCATCGCTGGACCATCGATTGGAAGTACCTTGCCACATCCGATACCCTCGAAGTCCCCGAACTCGATAACGCCTTCAAGGGACTTCGATTGCCGGCGGATGTTGTGGATAAAATCTATTACCAGAATGCGATTAAATATTTTTCGGGGGCGTGGAAATCAGGTTCTAACTAAAGGACTTGTCAGTTCAGGGTAGAGATTCACTAAATCGATACGAATAGCAGGAAAGACAATCTTCCAACGGATTAACAAATCACCCTGAGCTTGTCGCCCCAAAGGGATCCCGACGGGAAATGGGGGCTCGTTTTGTTTTAAGGAATTGATGTCAAGAGAACCAATTAAGGGGGACCCAATGGACTGAAGAGACTTTCTCAAAAAGGGCGGGACAGCGGCACTCCTTGCAAGTGTAGGAATGAACTCAGCCAGCGCCTTCGTCCCGGCCCACAACTGGGAGAAATACGATTTCGGCGATGGTCCGACCGTCAAAGATCGCCTGAACCAGGGCCCTTTTCCAACCTATCCACCGGAGGAAGTGGTACCAGGAAGCTATGTGATTATGGCGACAACGCCGTCCAAAGAGATTGTTCCGAATTACGGGATGGGCCTGGTTGTGTACGTCTCAGGAGATATCGGGCCGCCGCAGATTAAAGGCGAACCGCTGGGAAAATCGCTGGAAGATCTGGTAAGTCTGCCATTCGTGCAAAAAATCTATATGCGTCCCGACTGGCGACAGGTTCAGAAAAACCCCGGACGCCTGGACTTCCCGGAGTATTGGAATATCACATTTGGTTTGGCAGAAAAGTACAACAAACGAGTGGCATTCCGCATCATGCTGGAGAACCCGGACATCCCCGAATTCGGCGCCCCGGATTTTGTGCAGGAAAAAGTGCCCTATGTAAAGCTTAAGGGCGAGTGGAAGGGAGACCGTGACACGGTGCGCTACCGCAAAGAGCACAAGATGCCGCGGTACGACCACCCTGAATATCAGGCGGCGTTTACCGAACTCAACGCCCTGTTAGCCGAGAAATATAACGGCCATCCGCTGGTGGAATACATGGATATGTTCATGTACGGATTCTGGGGTGAGGGACACACCTGGCCGTTCGACGGGCACCCGTTTCCCAGCGATGTAATTGCAGAGCAAACCTTTTTACGAATGTTAGAAACTCAGTTAAAACACTGGACGAAAACACCGCTCGTCACAAATACGCAGCCCGATTACAGTCGGGTCGGCAACTCGGAACTGGTGGACCGGAGCGTGCGCTCGAACAACTGGCTTCGAACTGATACGATTTTCATAGAAAATATGCAGATCGAGTCGCTCAGCAACCGCCCGCCGTGGGTCGGCGCGGTCAGCGAAATCGGTATTACCACCGGCAAACCGGAAGACCTCCGCGAAGATGGGGGGATCACCCATAACGAAAATATCATCGCGCACGTGCTGGACCTGGGGCCGAATTACTGGTCCGTCTGGAACTGGCATAACATCGCTGCAGAAAATATTTTGAGTTACTACCGAAAGTACCCCGAACCGATCGATAACATTGCCAGGAAGATCGGATATCGCGTGCGTCCATCATGGATTTGGGCTTTTGAAAAAGATGGACATCCGGGACTTGTTCTTGGCATGGTCAATGACGGTGTCGCAGCTGTGCCGGGTATATTGCGATTGACCGTCTACAGTGATGATGGATCAGTGCACGAAACAGGCTGCCTCGATCCTGGGTACCCGAAACCGACCGGCGTACGCCAGGCGCAGATACTCCTGCCGAAGGAGACAGAATGGAGCGGTCTCAAACTGAAGGCTGAACTGGAAGTGAAGGGTGTGAAGCATCCGGTGAACTGGGCCTGCGCTCAGCAGATAAACGAGGATGGCTCCTTAACCCTTCGACAGAATGTATAGCAATGATTATCCGAGCCGGTAAAGCACGAATCTTTTTATCATCTTTCTTCATCGGACTACTACTACCGGTACTAAGCAGTTCACTGCATGGACAATCTAAAGTAATCGCAACGGTTGCTGTTTCAGAACCAGTCGGATTGGACAGAGAGCATGAGATCATCACTTTTCCGCTGCAGATCCAAAATGCACTATGGGATGATTCTCATATTTTAATTGCTGTGGACCGAACTATCGGGGATTCCATTCCCTGCCAGGTGTTGAAAAATCCACTGCATGGAACTCCTGCAGATTCAGTGCTCCAATACGAAGTGGCTTTCCCGGTCCAAATGGCCCCGCACACGACACGGAAATTCGACCTGACATTATTGCCAGGGGAAAAAGGTGAGGTCGAATCAGACCTCAGTGTGAAAGGAGAGGGGACAGAATTAGAGATAGAAAACCGGTATTACAGGGCCGATTTGACCAGAAGCAACGAAAACGAAGTCAAAGATCATGCCTCCGGACAGTTGCGGGAACTGTATCTGAAAAAATATGATACGCTCTTAAGACGCAGTGAGAACCGGATACACTGGGCCCCAACCTTCGAAAAGTGGGGAGTGGAATACTACAAAACCATTGCCACGTGGGATAATCCGAAACAGCAGAGTATGCAGACAGGCCCATATTTTGTACAAACTATCAGGCGGGATACCGGTCCCGAACACCCTGAAATCATGGTAACGGCGCAGTATCGGTTTTTTGACAATCTCCCTTACTTCACTTTCTACTCTGATATGACATTTCAGAAGGGAATTTGGATGAATCTGCTGCGCAACGATGAGATGACCATGGATAGCCTGTTTACCCATGTGGCCTTTCAACGCAAAGATGGGAGCGTGGTCGATTTACCCTTTTCAGACCGATATGAATTGTTGGAAGCGGAGCCGATTGCAAATGATGTTCCCTGGTTGTGCTTTTATCATCACGAAAAAGGATACGCATTCGGGAGTATTCGGCTGCTGTATGATAATACGAACATCTACGGCTTGGCATCTCCAGTGGAAAATCCACATACACATATCAGTGATGGGGCCGGCGGTGGCAATTACTGGAATCGACGATTAATCTATGAAGACTGGTTATATGTGCCGGAGGGGAGTCGGTACCGTGAGAAAAATGCGTATATTGTATTTTCTATAGGTGAAAGCGAACGATTCCGGACGATTGAGTATTATGCGAAACGGTTACGGAATCCGCTCGATATTCGGGTGATCTATGAATAAAAAATTGAGTGAGGAAAGTATGAAAAATGAAAACATATCCAGGCGCAGGTTTATCGGTCAGTCGGCAAAAGTAACGGCTGGGGTATCTCTGGGATTAGCAGGAGCTCCGGCTATACTTAAATCCCAGTCGCCGAGTGAAATTATTAATGTCGGGATGATCGGCACAGGTGATCGGGGGACGTGGGAAGCGTACATCCTGCAAAGCGTCCCGGAAGTCCGGCTTATCGCGTGCTGTGATATTCTGCCGTCACATCTCCAAAACGGACTGGAACAGGCAACGCCCAATGCGAAAGGATACGAGGATTATCGCAAACTACTAGAGAACGATGACCTCGATGCGGTCATTATCGCAACACCGTTACACCTGCATTACAAGATGGCCGTCGATGCACTGGATGCCGGGCTGCACGTTTTTGGTGAAAAAACGATGACATACGATATCCCTCAGGCCAACATGTTGAAAGCGAAGGTGGAAGACTCGAAAAAAACTTTTATGGTGGGATACCAATTGCGAAGTAATCCACTCCTGCAGAAGGTTAAGACTATGATCGATGAAGGCGCCTGTGGAACCCTGACCCATGTCCGTTGCAATTACCACCGGAATGGCGATTGGCGTCGGGAAGTATCGGATCCGAGTCTGGAGAAGCTGATTAACTGGCGTATGTACCGGGAGTTCTCAGGCGGACTGATGGCTGAACTCTGCTCGCATCATATTGACATCACAAACTGGATGCTGGGAGAACATCCGAAAAAAGTGACTGGGTTTGGCGGCATTGACTACTGGAAGGATGGGCGCGAGACCTACGATAATGTAAATACTGTCTATGAATATCCCGGTGGAAAGAAGGCCATCTTTACTTCCATCACCTCTAATGCGCATTACGGAGTTGAACTCCAGTTTATGGGCACCCACGGGACCATAGAAATCCACAATGAAGAAGGCCAGGAGGCCATATATTATCCGGAACTGGCTCGGAAAACCCATGAAGTGGAATCGGATACAACAGGTGTGGATGCAGTATCCAGTGCGACTAAAAAAGCATGGAGCAGTGGTGAGGGTGAACTCATTCAGGTTCCGAACCGCCCGAAAGATGACCATAAAACCACCGGCCTGGCCTTTAAACATTTTGCGAAAAGTATCAAAGAAAATACTCAGCCGAATGCCAATGTTTTTACCGGCTATGACGCTGCCGTTGCCGTTCATTTGGGAAATTTAGCGATGCGAAACGGAACGGTTGAAAGCTGGAACGGGTAATTATCTAAAATTCCTAAAAAACCCGCATGATTGGCTTAACCGTGCGGGTTGTGTATGGTCGGGGCACCCAGATTCGAACTGGGGACCTCCTGCTCCCAAAGCAGGCGCGCTAACCGGACTGCGCTATGCCCCGAAATTGGGCCTTCAAAAAGCATGGAAAAGTAGACCCGATGGTAGTAATTGTCAAGATAAAACCGGAATACAGTGTTACAGTGTTCGAGTGTTAAGGTGTTCACGTTCCTTGCTGCTTAATCGTAATCTTACTCTTAATCTTAATCATAATTTGGTTTTCTTAGTCTGAGAGGTCAGAAGAGAGCAAGAAAAAGGAAAAACGGCTGTACGTCTTTATGGTCTTGACCTGACGGGGTTGTTCATTGTGTTTTTCTTCGGGTTCCTTCGCGGTCTTCGCGGCTTTGCGGTAAAATTTTCTCTGGTTTATCTGCACTCAAATTCCAGAGCCGAAACACCTTGAGAACCACCGAACCCGGCTCTAAATTCATCGATTATGAAGATCCTGACCCGCTATATCCTGAAGGAACACCTGCCGCCGTTTGTTATCGCAATGGGGGTGCTGACCTTTCTGTTTCTGGCAAACTTCATCGTCAAATCCATCGATCGAATTCTGGGCAAAGGGATCTCGTTCTGGATTATTGCGGAGTATATTTTCCTCAACCTGATGTGGATTTTGGCGCTTTCTATCCCTATGGCTGTTCTCGTAGCCATCCTCATGTCGTACGGCCGGATGAGCGCCGACAACGAAATCAACGCCATGCGGACGTCCGGCATCAGCTTTTTTACAATCATCAAACCGTCACTGGTGTTTGGGATTATCGTGTGCCTCGGGTTGATTTACTTTAACAATAATATCCTGCCGGACTTTAACCACAAGGCCCGACTTCTCGGGTCGGATATCTATCGTAAAAAGCCGGATCTCTCGATTGAGCCGGGCTATTTCATCACCGATCTGCCGCAGTACAGCCTCCTGGTCAAGGACAAAAAGGACGGCCGGCTCATGGATGTTCTAATTTATAGCAAAAACAATCAAAACAGCGAGGTGCAGACCACCATCAAGGCAGAGCAGGGTTCCCTGGCGGTGGAGGGAGATAAAATTGTCATGACCCTCTTTAATGGGGAAATCCATGAACTGGATACCAAAGAATTTTCAGAGTACCGGCGTATCGACTTCAGCAAACATGTACTCACCATCCCGGCGAAGGGCATGGTGCTGGAGCGACATGAAGCCGGCCGGCGGGGTGATCGTGAAATGAGTTCAAAAATGATGCTGGACCGAGTCGCGGGAGTCCGGGAAAAATATCAAAAGACCCAGGAACAAATTACAGAAAATTTACGGGAAAAATTGCACCTGGATATATCTGCGGACCAGACCGGACGCATAAAAAAGCTCCTGAATCTTCCACAAGATTCAGTAATCGCGATGCTGCCGGATTCCATAAAAGACAACGCCTCGGAAATGCGTCGCGCCCGGCGGGATGTTCGCGTCGGACTCCAGCGAATCAGTACCCAGAGAAATCTGGCACAGAGTTATAAACGCCAAATTAATAAGTATCTGGTGGAGGTGCATAAAAAGTACTCAATTCCCGTAGCATGCATTGTTTTTGTTTTGATTGGAGCGCCGCTGGGCATCATGGCACGACATGGCGGACTGGCGGTCGGTGCGGGATTCAGTCTGCTGTTTTTCCTGGTCTACTGGGCCGGACTCATCGGGGGCGAAGAATTGGCTGACCGCCTCATCGTTTCACCATGGATTGCTATGTGGACGCCGAATATGGTGGTGGGGCTCTTCGGTGTATTCCTGACCATCCGCACCGTCCGTGAGCGGAGCTCTCTTGATTGGTCCTGGCTGGTCAAACTTCGCCGGCAGGGAAAAAGTGACGAGGACACCAATGAATAATATCAGACCATTCGATGGAAAGACACCCCAAATAGGAAATAAAGCATTCGTTGCGTCCTCTGCCGAAGTGATTGGGGATGTTCTCATTGGAAAAGAGTCGAGTATCTGGTTTCAGTCGGTGCTCCGGGGAGATATCAACTCCATCCGGATAGGGGAACGTACCAATCTTCAGGACGGCACCATTGTTCACGTGGATTTCGAGAAATACAGTACGCACATAGGCAACGAAGTCACCATTGGCCATCGTGCCACAATCCACGGATGCAAAGTACAGGACCGGTGTCTCATCGGGATGAGTGCAACCGTGCTGAGTGGAGCTGTGGTGGAAACAGGTGCTATCGTTGCGGCAGGTGCCATCGTCCGGGAAAATCAGACCGTACCGGCGCGGACATTGGTTGCCGGTGTACCAGCGAAACCAGTCCGGGAAGTTACCGATGCGGAATGGGATACAATTATCAATTCTGCACGGCATTATGTAGATTATGCGCGCAAATATTTGGACCAAAAAAAGCATGAATAATCCTCTCCGGAGAGAAAGTCAGCAACGACTTACCGGAGCTTTTATAGAGAGAAGGAACTCGCAGTATGCCAGAAACAAATCTGTTGTTGACCGGGCAGCCCGGCAGCGGCAAGACGACCTTAATAAAAAAAGTGTTGAAACAGATCGATTATTCCATTGGCGGTTTTTTTTCCAGTGAGATGCGTCGTGGAAATCAGCGGGTAGGGTTTACACTGGATACGCTGGACGGCCGCCGGGGTATCCTGGCTCATGTGGACCTGGGCACAGAGGAGCAGGTCGGGAAATATTATGTGGATGTCCCTAGCCTTGAAAAGGTCGGTGTCGCCGCTATGGAAAAGGCGCTTCGCGAAAACCAGGTGATCGCCATAGATGAAATCGGCAAGATGGAACTCTTGCCCGAAAAATTCCAAACGGTCCTGCAAAGTATTTTGGATAGTACAAAGCCACTCATCGGGACCATCATGCAGGGGAAAAACGAAACCACGGATGCCATTAAGTCCAGAGAAGACGTGGCCGTCTTTCATGTGAACGAGGAGACCCGCTCCTACCTGCAGAATGAAATACAATTGCGGCTCCGCAGATTGGTTGAAAATTCAGAATAATGCTTCCATACGAAATCATCGAAAAAAAGCAGCAGGGCGACCGGCATTCGCCGGAAGAAATCCGGTTTATGGTCAAGGAGTTCACCGCCGGAAACATCCCCGACTACCAGATCTCCGCATGGCTCATGGCGATCTACTTCCAGGGTTTTTCCATTGAAGAGACAGCCGTGCTGGTGGAGGCCATGATTGAATCCGGAGAGCGAATCGACCTGTCCGACATTTCCGGATACAAAATCGACAAACACAGTACCGGGGGCGTCGGCGACAAAGTGACGCTGATACTGGCTCCATTGGTTGCAGCCGCTGGCGTAAAAATTCCTATGATTTCCGGTCGGGGCCTCGGGCATACCGGAGGTACACTGGATAAGCTGGAATCTATCCCGGGTTTTACCACAGACTATTCCATAGATGACTTCCGGCGCCAGGTTGACGAGTTCGGAGTGTGCATCATGGGACAGAGCGCCACAATGGTCCCCGCAGACAAAAAGATGTACGCCCTCAGAGATGTCACCGCCACGGTACGTTCCATTCCGCTCATCTGCGGATCGATTATGAGCAAAAAGATAGCCGAGGGCATCGATGGCCTGGTGCTGGATGTGAAGACCGGACGCGGGGCGTTTATCGCAGAGGAAGAGAAGTCTCGGGAATTAGCGAACCAACTGGCGGATATTGGAAAAGAATTTGGTCTGGATGTCCGGGTGGTGATCACGGATATGAACCAGCCGCTGGGGAATCAGATCGGGAACCGGAACGAGGTGGTGGAATCGGTGGAGTGCCTGAAAGGAAACGGCCCGGCAGATCTTATGGAAGTCACCATGGAGTTGAGCGCGGAGATGTTAGTCCTTGCCGGAAAAGCGGAGGATGTCCCCGCAGCCAAGACTGTTTTAAATGAATTGATTGAAACCGGCGAGGCGCTGGAAAAATTCTACGACCTGGTGGAAATCCAGGGTGGGGATCCTAAAATCATCGATAGTTTACTTTCGTTGGAACCCTCAAAATTTTCTGTGGAAGTCACCGCACCTGCAGAGGGGATTGTCCAATCCCTGGACAGCTATCAGCTGGGGACAACCAGCGTCAAACTGGGCGCGGGACGGATGCAGATGGGCGATGTCATTGACCCCAAAGCCGGGATATCCCTGGAAAGAAAGATCGGAGACCGGGTGAATGCCGGGGACGTACTCGCCGTATGTTATACGGACAAAGAATCAGTGGTGGAAGAAGCCAAACAGTCTATTTTGGATGTGTTCGAAATCGATGATGCCGACGCCTCACCACCGACAATGATACATGAAGTTATCGGGGATGAGACTTGACCTGCCTATGCATAAAACAATTATAGAGTGATTCCGCTGAGTTACGCGAAGTTATTCAGCCAGTAATGATGAGGTATAGTGGAATAAGGGTATACGGGATGAGTATTACATATTTCACAACTGGGTGTACTCTTAAAAGCACATTACCATAATGAAAAATCAGAAGAATATGAATAGCCCCGTCCCCGTCCGGACGGGACGGGATAAATAAGGGTGTATAGTAAAATAGGGGGCTTCAGCCCCGTTTTAGAGCAGACTCATAACTGAATGTGGTCCGGATTACGCGCTTGTGCGGGCTTGCATGGAAGATCCGGCCATTAATATCAGGATATAAATGGTGAAACACGGAAAACAGTAACAATTAATGAGGAGATCTTGTTGGTAGTCCCTGCTTTAGTGGGTAATCTGTTCGTTGTCAGTAGTTAGTTGTTTCCCCTTCTCCTCCGCTGTGGCGGACTCACTTCTCCGGTGGAGACAATCCGATTAAGATTAAGAAGATATTCAACTATAACACCGTAACACTTGAACACTGGTCTTACTCGTCAAAACGTTCTCCGGCCGCTATTATCCTGGCGGTCATCAAAATTTCCATGAACATTACACGTTTCTGTAGGAATATATTTCTGGTTAAAAATTTCGGTTTCCGTGGGACAGTATTGGGTTGGAAGTTTTTTGGATTCCGAACAGATCTTTCGTTCCACGATGCCGTCCGGTCGTTCGAATTCCGCTTCCGGCAGATCCAGCGTATCGTGTGCCGTCTTCATAAAGGTGGCCCACATCGGTAATGCGGCTGTCGCACCTGAACGTCTTGGTCCCAGGCTCACTGCAGGATTATCCACTCCAACCCAAACACCGGATGCAATCTGTGGCGTGTAGCCCACGAACCAGGCATCAGTGAAGTTTTGCGTCGTTCCTGTTTTACCGCCGGCCGGCCGGCGGAATCCCCAGCGCCAGCGTGCGCTGGTACCGGTTCCACCCGACTCGTTCATCACACCCTGCATCAGATCCACCATCAAAAAGGCCGTCTCCTCGCTCAGGACTTCCTTCTTATATGGTACGTAGTCCTTCAGCACGTTTCCATAGCGATCCACAATCCGCGTGATGCCCACCGGCTCTGTCCAGATACCATGATTGGCGAAGATAGAATAGGCGGACGTAACTTCCAGCGGAATTACTTCGGACGTCCCCAGTGCCAGGGCATCCACCGCCCGGAGTCTGGTAGTGATACCCATGCGATGAGCGTACTCCACTACCCGATCCGGCGGGACCAGTTCCTGCACCATCCGCACGGAAATCAGGTTTAATGATCGACGGAGCCCCTCCCGGAGTGTCGTTAATCCGCCCGTAGTGCGATCGTAATTTTGTGGCGTCCATCGGGTGGTATCATCGAGGAAAAGGACCACCGGCTGGTTCAGAAGTTGCCGGGTCACCGGATAACCGTTATCAATGGCGGTGGTATAAATAAAGGGTTTGAACACTGACCCGGGCTGCCGCTGCGCTTGGGTAGCCCGGTTAAACTTGGAGCGTCGAAAATCTCGTCCGCCGATCATCGCCAGGATATGCCCCGTGCCAGGATTAAGCGATACAAGTGCCCCCTGAACCACCAGCTTGGATCGCAGCGTCGAATCCATCTGCGCCTGTCCGCGAATCATCTGATGGAGTGTGTCTACACTGAATTTGGTGGTATCGATAATTTCCGCCAGCTCATCAACATCATTGAGCAGCCGCTGGTTCAATGCGGCCTGTTGTTCCTGGATAAACCGGTTATACGAACGGTTTGCCGCAGCTTGCACCCGGGAGTCCAGCGTGGTGTAAATGGAAAGGCCATCCCGATATGGATCGATATCTAGTGCTTCCGCCTCCCGCTCCAGCTGACGTCGGACATATTCGGTAAAATACGGGGCAATCCCTGTTCCGTCAGATTCCGGCGATTCGGTACGGATATCCCGCGAGGCGAAATGCCGGTAAATCGGCTGGCTGATATACCCCATGGAATGCATGGAGTGGAGTACCACATTTCGCCTGGAGTGAGCCCGGTCCGGATGGTTAATCGGCGAATAATACGCCGGCAAGCGCAACAGACCGACCAGCGTGGCGGCTTCATCCAGAGTCAGATCCTTGGCCCGTTTGCTGTAATATTCCCTGGCAGCTGCTTCAATGCCGTACACGCCATGACCAAAGTAGATGGAGTTCAGGTACATCTCCAGGATTTCATCTTTGGTATAAGTCCGTTCAATCTGGATGGAAGTGATGGCCTCCTTAATTTTCCTGGGGATGGTTTTTTTAAAGCCGATCGTTTCATACAGGTTTCGGGCGAGTTGCTGGCTGATGGTGCTGGCACCCTGCTCCCAACTCATCAGCATAATGTCGACTGCGAGGGCTTTAAATGTTCGAACAACGTTAAAGCCCCAGTGATTGTAAAAGCGCTGGTCCTCGGTGGAAATCAGGGCATCCACCAGGTAGGGTGGCAACTCATCCAGGGGAATAAATACGCGTCGCTGGGTAAATAACTCCTTGATGACCACGCCGTCAGACGAGTAGATCCTGGTGATCAGGCTGGGATCAAAGTTTTCCAGCTGGGTCAGCGACGGGAGATCCCTGGAGAGTATGTACAGATACGCCAACAGACCAAAACCAACTGCAAAAACGATGATGAGCGAAATGATGAATCGCTTTTTTAAGCGTTCCCAATGAGAAGGTTTCTGCTGGCGAACGTGAACCGTGCCGGTTCCTGGTGTATGATTTGTCATAAATTGCTCTAACGCCTTCTAATGAAAAAAGTGCCGGAAGAATTTATTTCTCGGCTCCCCATATTGCAAGCAATCAAAACCGGCAGTCAATCCAGGGTGAACCCGTGCAATTCAATTTGACAATTGCTAGTTCCCTCGGTATCTTTTAACGCTTTGACACGGTGGGAGTAGCTCAGCTTGGTAGAGCGCCAGGTTGTGGCCCTGGTGGTCGCGGGTTCAAGTCCCGTCTCTCACCCATTAACCAGCGCCCCGATTCCGTCGGGGCGTTTTTTTTACTGTCACCTGTTTCCTCTTGAGTGGATTTCTCTCCTCCGGGTAATCACCCAGACACTAAAAAACCCTATTTATCCCTAAAGTAGCGTCTTCCCCACCATTGCGATCCCGATAATTATCAAAAATCCGGCAATACTCTTTCGTAAAACCGTCTCCGGAATACGGAGTGAAATTCTGTGGCCAACGAGCGTCGCTATTACAAGGCTCCCCATGCCAGCCAACATCGGAATTTCCATGGATGGGCTCATTAAATCCTGCTGGATATATAAGGCCGAACGCCCGGCATTCAGGAGAAAAAACAGCACGTTGGCCGTCCCGCGAAACGCCCGGGGCGAACGAATTTGTTGAGCGAGAACGGTGACAATCAGCGGACCTCCGGTTCCAATGGCACCCTGGATTATTCCACCCCCGAGCAGAAGTCCGGTGTTCGCCGCGGGATGGAGGGTGTCTCCGGTGCTGGAGTCCCTTCGGAACTGGAGCAGGTTGAGTCCAATAATGGTGATCCCAAGGGTAATATAAATCACCGTAGGCTGCAGCTGTGGGAGAATAACACTTCCTGCCGTGCCTCCGGCCAATACCAGAAAAATCACCGGACGGATTGTATTCAATTGGATCCGGGAGCGGTTGAGCCAGACCATCATGAGGTTGTTCAAAGCGAATACCGCCGCCAGGATCACAATGACATCTCTGGCCGGCAGCCAGAGTGCCAAAATCCCGACACTGAAGAAATTTCCACCAAACCCGATCACCGACTGGAGGAATGCACCGAGAAAGACTATCACTAAAAACAGAACTAGTTCAGAACCGGTTATCATTTCCATAGTCAAAAATGTAACAAATCCTTTCCCGGTTTCCACAAGTCAGTTCACTTTTGTTCATTATCCATATTCCGCCACTTCAGAGAGCAAATCAGTCTTGACCCGGGACAGTGGACACCAGACACGCGACAACTATAACACCTGAACACGATAACACTTGAACACTGTAGTTGGGTTTGTAACTCACTCCGCTTATACCTACATTTAAATCTATGGCTGAAATCAATCTGAAAGCCGGTGATATTGAACGGATTTCCAAAGACAGGGATCTCCCGTTTACCCTGGGATATCTGGAGCAAACTCTTGTGGTTCACGGGACGTTCCGTCATCTTTGGGAGCAGCAGTTTTTTGCGCGACTGGAGTTTGCCAAATTTTCCGGAACACGGATTTTATTCAGAGTGAAGGATTCCAAACCGTCATTCGGCGTACTGGACAGCCTCCTCAAATCCTGGCTGATGAATAAGTTGGTGCAGCCTCAGGCACAATTCTTAACTATTGCATACCCAATAATTACCATAGATATTGGTGCCTTTCCACAGGTGGCAACTATGCTGAAATATGTGGAGATCCGGGGCATTTATTTTGAATCCACAGGGATTCGCATTGAGTTTGAGGTAGTGAATTCGCCAATGGCGAAATCCTCGCAGGAGCCATCGCAGTAAAGGGTATGTGAACAAATGAAACGCGAGTATCTTGTCCTGCCGATTTTGTTGGGCCTTGCTGGTGTCATCGCCTTTCTGTTTTACATGATCTGGCGCCCGTTTTTCGCTCCTATCTCATGGGCGGCAGTGTTTGCTATTCTGTTTACGCCATTAAACAATCGGCTGACGGCAAAAGTGCCCTGGCGATCTCTCAGCGCCACGATTATGACGCTGTTGGTAATCCTGATTATCGTGGTTCCTATGTCTCTCCTGAGTATTCTCCTGGTTGCAGAAATTGTTCAGACGTATGACCTGGTTCAACAATGGTTTAACACCGGCCGGTACGGGGAAATTCTTCAGTTTTTTCAGGGGCCAGTCTTCGTGGATATCCGGGAGCAGGTTAATGATGTGATTGATCTGAATTCTATTGATCTGTTTTCCATCGTTAGTTCCGTGATGCAGCGGCTCAGCAGTTTTGCGGTTTCCCAGGTGACCGGCATTGTCCAGAACTTTTCCAAAACATTGTTCTCGTTTGTGCTGATGGTGTTTACCCTGTTTTATTTTTTCAAAGATGGGGAACGTATCGTGCAATTTCTCCGGGATATTATTCCCCTGGGACAAAAACAGCGGGACGAAATCGTTTCCCGGTTCTCGGAAGTTATTACTGCAACCGTGCTTGGGGATTTGGTCGTTGCATTATTCCAGGGATTCCTCGGCGGGATTGCTTTCTGGATTCTGGGATTGCCATCACCGATATTTTGGGGGGCTGTAATGGCGTTTCTGTCCATCTTCCCTGTGGTCGGGGCACCGATCGTGTATCTCCCGGCCAGCGGAATACTGCTCGCCCAGGGAGAGTTCGGGAAGGGAATTCTTCTTTTGATTTGGGGGACACTGATGGTCAGTCAGATTGACAATTTTCTGCGGCCTGTCCTGATTTCCGGACGGACAAAACTCCACACGCTGGTACTGTTTTTCAGTATCCTTGGGGGAATATATTTGTTCGGATTTTTGGGGCTCATTATGGGACCGGTTGTGGCAGCACTCTTTTTAACTATGGTCAAAATTTATCACGAGGAGTTGGACTTTAATTCCCGGCCAGTGGATTCGGATACGCCGGCCGAAACAGGGCAATCGTAGCAAACTAATTGAGGCATTGAGCAAATGAACCTGGACAATTTCGCGAAAACCAAAATAATCGCCACCGTTGGCCCGGCCAGCACTGACGAGAAAGTGCTCCGGGAAATGATTCGACACGGGGTGGACGTTATACGGATTAACAGTGCGCACGGAAGCCAGAAAACCCACGAACAAATGATCGAAATGGTTCGGGCATTCGAGGAAGAGGAAGGAAAGCCGCTGAGTATTCTGTATGATCTGGCCGGCCCTAAAATTCGTCTGGGAGAACTACCGGACGACGGAATAATGCTGGAAGACGGGACAGTGCTGACACTCGAAGAGGGAACGGATGGTCCGGAAGCTCTTCCGGTGGAATGCCCGGCGTTTGCATCCATGCTGGAGCCCGGCAAGCGTATTTTCATTAATGATGGCGCTATCCAGTTGACGGTTATTGACATCGCTGGGAAAAAGGTCAAAGCCCGGGTGGATACCGGAGGGTTGGTGACTTCCCGGAAGGGTGTGAATTTGCCCGATACGGATATCGATCTGCCTGCGCTCTCTAAGGATGATAAGGCGAATTTGCGGTTTGGCCTGCACGCTGGCGTGGACTGGTTTGCGCTGAGTTTTGTCCGGGAAGCGGAGAATATCAAATCGGTGTATGAGGTGATGCGGGAGGAGGGTATCTGCAAACCTATCGTCGCAAAGATTGAAACACCGCAGGCCATCCGGGAGATTGACGAGATCATCGAGGCATTTCAGGGTGTGATGGTCGCCAGAGGCGATCTGGGAGTGGAGTTACCCATCGAAAATGTGCCGCATTTGCAGAAGCAGCTCATACAGAAGTGTAATCAAGCCGGGAAGCCGGTAATAACCGCCACCCAGATGCTGGAATCAATGATCGAGAATAACCGGCCAACGCGGGCGGAAGCGGCAGATGTTGCCAACGCTATTTATGACGGCACCGATTGTGTGATGCTCTCCGGCGAAACCGCGGTCGGGAAATATCCGGTGGTAGCCGTGGATATGATGAACAGTATCATATTATCTACGGAAAGGGAAATCAACTATTCCCAGCGGCGCTATCCCACGGATTACATGAAATCCATCGCCGATTCGGTGAGCCATGCGGTATTTCAGGCTGCCATAGATGTGAGAGCCAAGGCCATCGTGACGTTTACGCAGAGCGGCAGTACCGCCCGGATGGTAAGTAAATATCGTCCACCTGCCCCTATTTATGCGCTGACACCATCCGTCGATATCCAGCGGCAGCTGAACCTGGTTTGGGGGGTACATCCGCTGCGTATTACCAACGCCCTGAACACCGATGAAATGTTCGACCTCGCCGAGGCACATTTAAAAGAGCTCGGTGTAGTTATTGACGACGATCGAATTGTGCTATCCGCCGGTGTGCCCATTGGCGTTCCAGGCACCACAAATCTGATGAAGGTGCAGGTCGTCGGAGACAAAGGCGAACCGGCAGATGAATTTTCGGTGACGTAGGGGTGAGCCAGAAATATGGCTCTGGCCTCGCAATGAGATTGCGAGACTTAAAATTTAGCCTTGGAATCTCATTCCAAGGCGGTCGATTACTAACACTAAGACGCGGCTGTTACCTATATCATTCTCCGGCAGGAAAAACTAGATTAAGATTAGGATTACCCCGGTAGGAATCCCCCGGGATGACTAAGAAGGCGCGAAACGATAACACATTAACACAATAACACGGAATCACGCAGCTACTTGAACACTCAAACACCCGAACACTATAACACTTGATAAATGACTTCAAATCAACCAAATAAGCTCGTTCTCTTCGACATCGACGGCACGCTGCTGCACTGCGGATCGTCGGCCAGGGAATCCCTTGGGAGAGCATTGACAGATATAACCGGCGAAAAGATTGAGTTGCGGATCGAAGATGTTGCAGGATATACCGATCTGGGGATTATCAAAAATGCATTGAGCCGGACGGGATTATTGGACGGCAACCCCGAGGCGGTGGTAGAAAAAGTTGGCGAGCGCTACCTTGAAATCCTCGAAGTGGCGTATCCCGAGCGGGATGACCAGTACCTGTATCCGGGCATCCCGGAATTACTTGAGCGGCTGAAACAACGGTCGGAAATCCGCCTGGCCCTCCTGACCGGGAATCTGGTCACCGGCGCAAAGATCAAATTGGCGCCGTTCGATATCTGGGAGGATTTTGCCTTCGGCGCATTCGGCAGCGATTCCATCGACCGGAACGAGCTCCCGGTCATTGCCTGGGAAAAGGCAGAGCGGTTACTTGGCGAATCGTATGATCCCGAGCAGACTTTAATCGTTGGCGATACACCACGAGATGCAATCTGTGCACATCAGAACGGAGCGAAAGCCCTGATTGTCAATCGACGACCGGAGTGGCGGGATAAAATCTATGCAGAAAAACCACTTCATGTGGTACATTCGACGGAAGAAGTGGATATAATATACCAGCAGATAACGGAGTTTTATAGATGAGTGATTTTTTGACGGAAGTACAAAACCGAATCGTCGTCTTCGACGGCGCCATGGGCACCTCCATCCAGGATATGGATTTGAATCCGGACGACTTCAACGGGTTAGACGGGTGCAACGAGTATTTGGTCATCTCCAAGCCCGATGCCATCCGGCAGGTACACGCCAGCTTTCTGGACGTGGGCTGCCAGGTGGTGGAGACCGACACCTTCGGCGCGACTAGTATTGTGCTCGGTGAATATGACATTGCCGAAAAATCATATGAAATCAATAAAACCGCAGCGGAACTTGCCAAAGATGTGGCGAGCGATTATTCCACACCGGATTTTCCGCGGTTCGTGGCCGGCTCCATCGGTCCGGGGACCAAATTGCCGACACTGGGACATATCTCCTTTGATGATCTGAAGGCAGCCTACGATCCGCAGGTGGCAGGCCTGGTAGACGGCGGTGCTGATGTGCTGATCATCGAGACCTGCCAGGACATCCTGCAAGCCAAAGCAGTGCTGGCTGCAATCCAGGATTATTTCAAGAAAATTGGGCGGAAGATCCCGGTGATCATGCAGGTGACGGTGGAGACCACCGGAACCCTACTGGTCGGTTCGGATATCGCTGCCGCGCTCACTTCTCTGGAACCATACGACGTTATCGACGTCATTGGAATGAACTGCGCCACAGGACCGGAGAAGATGTCCGATCATATCCGGTATCTGAGCGCGAACAGTAAACGCCCGATCTCCGCGATCCCCAACGCCGGCATCCCGGAGAATATCGGCGGCGAGACCGTCTATCCGCTGCAGCCGGAAGAATTGGCAAGCACGCTGAGTCACTTTGTCGACGATCTGGGCGTGAACATCGTCGGCGGATGCTGCGGCAATACGCCTGCCCATCTTGAAAAACTGGTGCAGGCAGTGGAGGGGAAATCGCCTCAGCCCAGAGATGTGAATTGGTCGCCGTCGGCCTCCAGTCTCTATCAATCCGTGGATCTCACCCAGGATCCGCCGCCGCTGCTGGTGGGGGAGCGGACCAACGCCAACGGCTCCAAGAAATTCAAAGGCCTCCTGGAAGACGAGGACTGGGACAGCATGGTGGAAATGGCCAAGGAACAGGAGCGCGGTGGCGCACACGTGCTAGACGTCTGTGCTGCGTATGTCGGCCGGGACGAAGTCCGGGATATGAACGAAATTATTCCGCGGTTCAACAAGCAGGTGACCATCCCATTGATGATCGACTCCACCGAATGGGAGGTCATCGAGGAATCGCTCAAAAATATTTCCGGCCGGGCCATTGTTAACTCCATCAATATGGAAGACGGCGAAGAACGCATGGCCAGGGTGTTGCCGCTCTGTAAGCGATACGGCGCAGCGGTTGTGGCACTTACCATCGATGAAGACGGCATGGCCAAGACCGTGGAGCGTAAGGTAGAGATTGCAAAGCGTATCTATGACATTGCAGTGAATAAATATGGGATGCGCCCGGAAGATCTCTTATTCGATACTTTAACATTCACCCTGGGCAGCGGGGACGAAGAATTTCGCGGCGCAGGTGAAGCAACTATCGAAGCGATTCGCCGGGTAAAAGAGGAACTGCCTGGCGTTCGGACGATCCTGGGCGTGAGCAATATCTCGTTCGGACTCAGCTCAGACGCCCGGCACGTGCTGAACAGCGTCTTTCTGCACAAGGCCATCGAATACGGGCTGGACGCCGCCATCGTGCACGCCGGAAAAATCATTCCCATGTATCAGATTTCCGAAGAAGAACGGAAATTGTGCGAGGATCTGATCTTCGACAATCGTACCGACGAGTACGACCCGCTCACCGAGATGATGGCGTTTTACGAGGAATCCAGTGGTTCGCGGCGTGAAGTGGATGAGGCCGCGGATGCCGACCTGCCGTTAGACGAGCGTCTGGAGAAACGGATCGTTGACGGACGGAAACAAGGACTCACCGACGACCTCGATGAGGCGCTTGAAGAGTATTCGCCGCTGCATATTATTAATAACTTTCTGTTGGCCGGGATGAAAACCGTCGGCGAACTGTTCGGCGCCGGCGAGATGCAGCTGCCGTTCGTATTGCAATCCGCAGAGACTATGAAGGCAGCTGTCGCCCATCTGGAACCGCATATGGAAAAGTCCGAATCCTCTCAAAAGGGGAAAATCGTGCTGGCTACCGTAAAAGGGGACGTTCACGATATCGGGAAAAATTTGGTGGATATTATTCTTACTAACAACGGATATGCTGTGGAAAATCTCGGAATCAAGGTGCCCATCGATAACATGCTGGAAGCCATGGAATCCACCAATCCGGACGCTATCGGCATGAGCGGTCTCCTGGTGAAATCCACGATTATCATGAAGGAAAACCTGGAGGTCATGAACGAGCGGAACGTGCAGATTCCGGTGCTTCTCGGCGGTGCAGCGCTGAACCGCCGCTACGTGGAGAGTGACCTCCGGAAAACCTACCACGGGCCGGTCTACTACGGCAAAGATGCGTTCACCGGGCTGAGTATCATGGATGATTTAGTGAAGGAAAAGAAGGAAAAAGCGGAGGAGGCCGGCGAGGTCGAGCTGGAAGTCCCGCCGCCCAAGGAAATCAGCAGCAAGATCAAGAACCGTTCAATTGGTCCTTCACTGGGTACTGATGAGTATGTGGAGCCGGACATCGACCGGGATAATCCGGTGCCGGAGCCGCCGTTCTGGGGTACGAAAGTGATCGAAGATATCGATATCGACGACGTTTATCCGTACATCAACACCATTGCGCTGTTCCGGGCCCAATGGCAGTTCCGGAAGGCCGGCGGCAGCCGCGAAGACTTCCAGCGAATGATCGAAGAAGAGGTGGAGCCGGAATTCGAGCGGCTCCAGCGCAAGGGCAAGGAAGAGGGATTACTGAATCCGCGGGTGACCTACGGCTACTTCCCGTGCCAGTCCGAGAAGAATGACCTGATTGTTTACGATCCGGACACCCGCGAAGAGCGGGAGCGGTTTACCTTCCCGAGGCAGGACGGCAAACAGCATCGCTGCCTGGCGGACTTTTTCCGTCCCGTGGACTCCGGCGAAATGGACGTGGTGGCGTTCCAGCTTGTAACAGTCGGCGAAAAAGCCTCGGAGGAATCCCAGCGTCTGTTCGATAACGATGAGTACAAGGAGTATCTCCTCTGGCACGGTTTCAGTGTGGAAACCGCCGAAGGATTAGCGGAATACTGGCATAAAATAGTTCGCGGGGAACTCGGATTCGGAGATGAGGACGCCGACGAAATCAAAAAGTTATTCAAGCAGGGATATCGGGGCTCTCGATACAGCTTCGGCTATCCCGCCTGCCCGCACCTGGAAGATCACGAGCAGCTGTTTCGCTTGATCGATCCCTCCACCATCGGCGTGGAACTCTCCGAGGGCTATCAGCTCCACCCGGAGCAGAGTACATCCGCCATCATCGTGCATCATCCCGAGGCGAAGTATTATTCGCTTTAGTGAAATGGGATAAACGATATTGGGGTATTTGATTAGTCGGATATAGTCCGATTGAATACAGTATATATATTTCTCCCTTAATTGAAATGTTCCTCAGGGATCGGGTTATATCAAATTCTTAGGGGTTCCATTCTACCATCTTTATGCCGTGGAGAAAAGTTCATAAAATACTTGATAGTAATCTCCAGGGTGTTTACAATTTGTTCACCTAGTGTTTTTTTCGATGTAAGTTTTAGTGAAATCCTTGTCTGTTGGCGTTTTTGTTTCTGAGTTATGGACGAATGGTTTATGGACTATTTGCGTACAAAAAACCTATCGGAATTTCTCTTTTACCGGGGGCGGAACACGTTCAGTATTCCACTGGAGTCGGTGTCAACATTACCTGGCAGATATTTTTATAATGGGGGTAAAAGAAAAGCCGGAGTCCATGAGATTTACCCGGAACCATTTGCTTGTCAACGGGGTAAGGGAAAGGCGAAATCAAATCGAAACGGAAATATCTATACTGTAGAATCTTGCGTTCGTTGTTCGAATGTTCATTTGGAAATTTTTACACAAGAAAAATTGTGCATCAGCGCATTATGTAATCCCTCGCATCTCTCCCCCGGTACTGTTGAAGGTTTTTGCAAATATGCCAGGCAGATATATACAAAGCATCTGATATCCTCACTTTCTCGTAAATATAATTCTGGCCGTGAGATAATTATCATCGGACATGATAAATGCGTGCTGGAAACCATGGATTCCGTCTTGGCTTTTTCCAGTTCGAATCGCCCGGTGATAATCTATGGTGAAACAGGGACAGGAAAAGAGCTCTGGGCTCATGCCATTCATCTTTTAAGTGGGCGCCGGCTCAAGCCATTGATAACGTTGAACAGTTCGCATCTCCGGGATGAAACTATGGCCTTAAGCACCTTATTCGGGCATACAAAGGGTGCATTCACCGGAGCAGAACAGAATCGTCCCGGGGCATTTCGGAAGGCAAATGGCGGGACACTGTTTTTAGATGAAATTGAGGCGATGCCTCGGCACGCACAGGAGATATTGCTACGCGCAATCGAAACGGGGGAGATTCAACCACTGGGCTCTGATACTGCCACGAAGGTCGACGTTCGAATAATAAGTGCCACAAATCAGGAAGTTCCACTCCTTCTGCAAAACGGCAGGTTGCGTAAGGACTTTTACTATCGGATTGCAACACATGCCATAAACCTTCCACCTCTGAGAGAACGGGAGTCAAAGGACATTTTGCGGCTGGCTCAGTACAACTTAGAAAAGCTCAACACTGATCATAATACAGAGAAGCGTTTTACTAACACCGTGAAAGAATGTCTGGTTCAACATAAATGGCCCGGAAATATTCGTGAATTAATCAATTGTGTGGAATCTGGATTTTTCGCAAGTGCCTTTACACAACATATTGGACTTGAGCACTTACCGAACCAGCTCGGAACGCCGAACGGAAGTACAATCCGATTTTCAGGAAATGCCGGTACAGCAGTCGGCAATCTATACGTAGCCCTTGCTGCCGGCAGTGAAGATTTCTGGGATGCAGTCCATGCACCCTACATAAAAGGTGATATGAGTCGACTTCAAGTCCGGTCGCTTATAGAGTTTGCATTGGAACAAGACGGAGATCTCAGAGGCGTCGCCAGAACCCTCCACATTTCTGATTCGAGGTGGAGGAAATTTTACCTTTTCCTGTACAGGACCATTTACCAGGGGGAGCTGCCCCGAAAAAATTCACGATCCTGAACAATTGTTCAGGCAGCTGAACAGTGCAAAACCCTAGGATGATGGGGATTCACGGAATAGGAGTTCAGTGTAGTGAACAATTATTGGCTTACTAAAGATATATCGATATAAGTAAATTTAATAAATACAGGTATTTATGTTGATCATAAGAATTCCGGAACAGTCCTTGTAATATGGGAAATGAACCAATAATTATCACAAAGGAGGACGGATATGATTCGTAAAATATTGAGTGTAAGAACTCTGAGGATTTTGACTGTACTTCTGGGTATGTACGCGATGACGTCGTTCGGGACGCCGCAACCGGTGGAGGCAGAATATTGTAGATTCGGGCTATGCGGCTACTTTGGACACAGGATTAATGGCGGTTGCTTTGATTCAGAAAATATCTATTGTGTAACCGTCTACCTGCCGGTTGATTAGTTGAGTATTTACATTGATTCCTAACTAATAATGGGAGGGGTAAAACCATTTACCCCTCTCTAAAAGGATTAAAAATATGGTACTATTAAAATCCTTTGAATTGAAACTCATAATTTTATCAATCAGTGCCTCCTTATTATTTGCGAATGAAATAACCAGTAATATCCCAGTGACAAATTATTTTGAAGAGGTTGAGGAGGTAAATATATCCATATCCGAAAACAGTCTAATTACGGGGATGAGTTTTTCGAAAGATAAAATTTTCGTATGCATAGATTACAATTATGTGGTTGTATTTAATGCGGAGGGAGATATTGAAAAAAAGTTTGGAAGAGATGAGTTTAAACCATTTACCGCGAATAACGCTATCTCCTATTCAAATCAAGGTTTTATCTACTTATCTCATATTATAAATGGTCGCTCATATTTATCGAAATATTCGCTGGATGGTATATTAATATCAGATAAAAAATTCCATCCTATTTATATAAATGGCATAAAAATAAACTCAAGTAATAATATTTTGATTGGAGGATTAAATATTCGCAAATATAAAAGTATGTTAGAAAAGTATGATAGAAACAGTCTATTTTTTGCAAAGAAATATAAAAAAATTTGGCGAAATTATTTTAAAGAGGCTACAGGACAATGGATTACGGAATTAAATTCTTCTTTTGAACAAGTAGATTCAATATTTAGGGTGCAGGATGATATTAGGCCTAGGTTGAATGCCGCATACCTTAATATTTTTTCATTTGATATAGACACATCCCAGAATATCTGGGCCTACGCTTTTCCTGATTCTGGATTAAGAATTTTTAATGCTAGTGGTGATGGATTCAGATACATGCCTTTAAAAGAAAATGACTATAAAATACCAGAAATATATGTCCCTGAAGAGAGGTGGAAGATAATTGAAAACAATAACGCTTTGTACTTCGACTACGAACTTTTAATAATTGAACCTTATATATTCATAAGTTATGAGACCAACAATAAGGATAAAAATAATTCCAGCCGAAAAATGTCCGTCTACACCACCGACGGTGAGTTCCTTGAACGGTTCGATTTCCCCTATCGCCCTTTCAAGCATGAGAACGCTCTCTATTTTTGGGTGGAAGAGAAAGGTAAACTCCAGTTAATCAGGTGTTCAAATTGAGGAAAATATATATCACTCTAGTACTTTACCTGCTTTGTACAAACGGTGTTTATACCGAGGAGATAATTCGGTCTGCGGAAAAGTTGCGCGTAATTTCCACGTCTGGCGAAGCTTCAGACTCTCTGCATTATCCATCACAAATAGCATTTGATGAAAAAACCGGGAAAATTTATGTCCTGACTTTTGGAGATCCAGTCGTAGTTATTTTCGACACAATTGGAAGGACTCTCGGTTCTATTGACCGGAGTATCAGTCCGCAGGATTCTCTTGAGGAGGTTGTGGATTTAATTGTCCATCGAGGTTTTGTCTGGCTAGTGGACAACGGTTCAGGCCGCATTCGTCAATTTACCCTTGACGGCGAATATTTCGGTTCGTTTAATATTCGAGCAATGGCGTTCTCTATGACTGGCTTCGGTGATTATTTGATCTGTTCCCATCTGCTAGGTGGTGATGAAATGATCCCGTATAATATGTACACGGGAGAGACTCCTGATGGGTATAAAAAGAAACTATCAAAAATTAGTATGGCGCTGGGAATGTTTAATGTATTCGATCGGATGATGTTTATTTCAAGCGCCCCGTCCGGAACTATTTATACCACGCATCTCTATGAAAACAGGATGGAGAAATATTCGAGTGAACTCAAGCGGATAAAACGTGTCAAATTGACGGACGAAAAATCAAAGGATTCTAAAACCGTCAAAAAATCGGCCGACGGAAGGATTGAAATATTTGCCGGAACGCAATTCGCAAAAGATATATGTTATAGTTATGAACGGGTGTTCGTTTTATGGAATGATGAAGTCTCACCACAAGGTGATTGTGAAGGCAAATCGAACATTTCGGTATTTAATGCCGAGTTAAACCTGCAATATGACATGGTTGTCGAGGACTGCCTGGAGAGTATGGTTGTGGCAGGAGAACATCTTTTTGCAACAACACGTTCTCCAAGGAATGCCGTAATTTTATACCGACTCAGAAAGATGCAATGAAAAAAGGGAAAGAAGTTGTCTACTTGCTGATTCTGGTGGGGTTATTTACTTACATTATTTTTATCAAAAAAACGAAACCTTCGCAAACCTCATCCGGGATAAATTTACATCTGAAAACCCCAATTCAGGTTTACAGCCCCCGGTCTGATTCGTTGGTGATTCCCCGGGGATTTTCAGCAGAATACACCTTATTAATGTATTTTACTGCCAGGGATTGTTACTCATGTCTTCAGGAATATGAAATGTGGAATCAGTTAATTGAGGATTATCCACCCGAAAAATTTAGGATGATTGGAATATATCCATACACAGAAGAAACAGAGATCTTCTCATTGGCATTTGCAGATTCGATTGACTTTCCCCTCTACAAAGATCCCGGAAACATTAGAGATTTGTTACAAATCCACCAAACGCCGACAAAAATACTAATAGGCCCATACAACCAAATCCGGTATATTGACGGGCCGCATCAACAACGCCATTATCAAAAACAGTTTTACACCGCGGTCAGGAATATCGTAGGATTGCCGATAAACAGAACTTTTTGACGGATATCTCCCGCCGTATTCATCGAATATTCCATTCTCAAAGATTTTAATGAACCGATAGCCGCTACAGGAATCTTTGCGTCCGTTCGTTGCTCAATGTCTTATCCTGATTGAATTGCGCAATTACCATCATTGCGGTGCAACCTCTGTTGTCATTAATCTGAGTTAATCATTTATTTTCGCGATTTTCCGCTGGCGAATAGCGTGCTACAGGTTTTCCGCTTTTATTTCGCCCCCGGACTTGGTAATATTTACGTTCTTTGGAATGAATCGACGAAACGAGGTGTTATGAGCCGTAATTATCAGGAGGAACTCCTGGCAGCGAAAGCGGCGGCCCGGGCTGCCGGAAAAGTGGTAATGCAGTATTATGAGGCCGGCGATTATGATATCGCTGAAAAGAGCCGGAATAACCCGGTCACCACAGCAGATACCGAAGCAGACACGCTTCTGAAGGAGCGGCTGAAAAGCACGTTTCCGGAGTATGGCTGGTTATCTGAGGAATCCAAGGATAACCCGGAGCGGCTGGACAAGGAACTGGTCTGGGTCGTCGATCCAATTGATGGAACCAAGGAGTTCATCACCGGCGTTCCGGAATTCGTAATTTCCATCGGGCTGGTGCGCAACGGGGAGCCGGTGGTTGGCGTGCTCTATAATCCCGTGGAAGATGAACTGTACAGCGCCTCCAGAGGTGGCGGGGCCTATTTAAATGATGATAAAATTACCGTCTCAGAGACTACGAAACTCTCGGACGCCTCTCTCTTAGTGAGCCGCACCGAGACTCGGAACGGTCACGTGGATAAATTTTCGGATTATATCGGCGAATTCAAACCGACGGGGAGCGTAGCATATAAACTCTGTCTGGCCAGCGCGGGACGCGGCGACGTGTTCGTGAGCGTTTACTCCAAAAATGAATGGGACGTCTGCGCCGGGGATCTGGTGGTGCAGGAGGCCGGCGGCACCATGTCCGACATCTATGGGAATCCCGTCGTCTATAATAAAAAGAAGACTAAAATCCATGACGGTATCATCGCCGGGAACGCCACGATTGCCGAGCAGATGCTGGAACTCACGGAAAAACTCGACGCCGAAGAAAAGTAGGAGCGCACTATGGAAAATATGGAAAACTCAATCGATATTGCGAAGAATTTCAACGATCACAATGTGAAGCCGGCCGGTACGCCTGCGCCGGATTTTACGCTGACCGATCAAAACGGCGAGGACGTCTCCCTGGCGCACCTGCTGAACAGAGGAATGGCGTTGCTGTATTTCTTTTCCAGAGATGGCGCTCCTGGGGTGTCAGAAGAACTGGCGACATTAAATGAATATCGGGAGCGATTTGAGGATTTGGGCATTACGCCGGTCGGCATTAGTGAAGATGGCATTGAGACGCATAAACGATATGCACAGAAAAATAACATTTCGCTCACGCTGCTCGCCGACCCGGAAAACGAAGCCAGCGAGGCATACGGTACCAGATTCGAGAGCGGCATCAATGCCCGTGTGAGTTTTGTCGTTTCCCGCGATCATGAAGTCGTCCGCGTCTATGCTGACCAGCGATCCCGGTCGCATGTCAAAGAGGTGTATAGGAATGTGAAGGAGACGCTGGCGGAGTAATTATAAACTACCCTGGTTATTTTTAGGAACCGCCATTGAACGCTTGCAGCGTCATTGGCGGTTTTTTTTGTGAGAGCCATAAATGGGTCCTCCTGAGCGGAGCGAGTCGCCCCGAAGGGATCCCTTTGGGAAAGGTTCTCGTTCAATTAGCCTCGGAGATTACTTCACGAGATTCCTCCGTTCGCTTCGCTCAGTCGGAATGACTGGTTTTTTACTTTCTTTTTAGTTTACTATGACAATGCTATCGACGTTGCAAAGGACCAGTGAGGGCATTTGCGGTAATTACTGTATCCAACAGACCCTTTCAGGGTCGAGATCCCTGAAAGGGTCGGAGAATGGAGCGCAATAATGCGGAACCGCCATTAACAGCTCACAGCATCATTGGCGGGTTTTTTTGGGCGAAAAGATCTCGCCCGATTAACCCCGGAGACTCCTGTACGAGATTCCTCCAATCGCCCTGAACACCGGGCTCCGTCGGAATGACTCCTCTTTTTACTTTGAATTAGAGAAAAACTCACAGTCATCCTGAGCGGAGACCGGCCGCCGCCGGACGCAGCCGCCCCAACGGGATCCCTACGGGGAAGGATCTGGCAAGTATATCCTTGAAGGTTCCCTTACGGGATCGCTCCACTCTCCCGGCATTCGCCGGGATCGGTCGGGATGACAATTTAAAAACCCACCGTTGCACCTTTCTCCCTCCCTTCGTTAAACTTGAGTAATTAAAAATCCAAAGAAAATTAATCCGGAGAATTGAATATGAACCAGCAGACACGAACCGAAAAAGATTCGCTGGGCGAAGTGCAAGTACCGGCGGGGTCATATTACGGCGCCCAGACTCAACGGGCCAAAGAAAATTTCCCCATTAGTGACCTGAGGTTTCCGCGCCGATTCATCCAGGCCTTAGGCTATATCAAACAATCAGCTGCCGAGGTGAACCGCGACCTTGGACTGGTGGACGCTAATATCGCCGACGCCATCATTCAGGCGGCACAACAGGTCATTGACGGTGATCTGGATGATCAGTTCATTCTTGACATCTTTCAGACCGGAAGCGGGACATCCACCAATATGAATGCCAACGAAGTCATTGCAAACCGTGCGGCAGAAATCCTCGGCGAAGCAATCGGTAGTAAGGCTGTCCATCCCAATGATCACGTGAACATGTCCCAGTCATCCAACGACGTGATTCCCACGGCCATGCATCTCTCCACCATGATGGCGATTGAGGAGGATCTCATCCCGTCGCTGAAGAAATTTCAGAAATCTTTGGAACAAAAGGCTGACGAATTCGACGATGTGGTTAAGAGCGGGCGCACCCATCTTATGGACGCCACGCCCATCCGCCTGGGGCAGGAGTTCGGCGGCTATGCACAGCAGGCCGAGCGCGCTATCGACCGGCTCCGGATTGCATTGGATGAACTCTCCGAGCTGGCTATCGGCGGGACCGCCACCGGTACTGGAATCAACTGCCCCGTGGAATTCCCTGGCAAGATGGTAGACGCGCTCGCGGAAAAAACCGGCCTGGAACTGTGGGAAGCGGAAAATCACTTCGAGGCGCAGGCCGCAAAGGATGCCTACGTGTCGGCGGCAGGCGCAGTAAACACGCTTGCGCAATCTCTCTTAAAAATTGCCAATGATATCCGGTTCTTGAGCAGCGGGCCTACCAGCGGCATCGCGGAAATCAAACTGCCGGTGATTCAGCCGGGCTCGTCCATTATGCCGGGCAAGGTGAATCCGGTGATGAGTGAATCGGTGATGCAAGTAGCGGCGCGGGTCATCGGCAACGTACAGACTATCACGGTAAGCGGAACCCACGGCAACTTCCAGCTCAATGTGATGATGCCGGTGATGACGCATGCGATGCTGGAGAGTGTGCACCTGTTGACAAATGTACTCGACGCGTTCCGGACGAAATGCCTGGACGGTATTGAGGTCGACCGGGAACGGTGTAAAGAGCTTGTGGAGCTCAACCCCTCCATCGCTACGGCGCTCAACCAGAAGATCGGCTATGATAAAGCCTCCGAAGTAGCCAAAAAGGCGGCGGCAGAGAGAAAGCCCGTGCCGCAGGTCGTGGAAGAGATGGGACTGCTTTCCAAAGAAGAACTGGAGGAGGCGCTGGATGTTCGTGCGATGACCGACCGGGGGATACCGGGGGAGAAGTGAAAAAGTAATTCCTTTGCAAGTTATCTATAACATTTTTGATGAGAGATAGATATGAAGGCTGTGTGAAAACAGGAATTTAACAGTGAAGGGCTGGGGATACACCTTTGGTAGGGACACGCCATGGCGTGTCCCTACATCAATACCATACAGGAGATATCCAGACGTTATCTTCTCCATGGCAGGTTCCGGTAATTTGATCGTGTCTTCTTGGGAACTTTGTAAATCTGTACGAAACATAAATTTATATTTTGGTTTTGCGGAAATTTTTTTGGCAGTGAACGTGATAAAGAGTGTCTGAGAATAGGGAAAAGGGAAAATTTCTAATTATGCGGCATGAGTGGAGATACACCAGGCATTTCTTTGTTTTAAGTGTGTTCCTGAATTCATTTACATTACTCCACTTCCCCGTTGCACCTTCTCTCCACTTCGTATAATTTCTTTTTGGGTTAACTTACGTGGTAAATCCTGTATGAACATTCCGGGTTTTCTCAACAGTGTTACCAATCAATTTACCAAAACGTATCGCACCTGGTACGTGGCGCTGGGTATTGCCCTGGTGCTCAGTTTGGTTGCCATGGCGCTCAACAATCTGGCATTCATGCGGGAAATCGAGCAGAAAACCCTGGATTATCGGTTCGTGCAGTTCCCCATTCCGGAGCGGGCGGATTCCAACATCGTTCTGGTCGATATCGATAACAATAGCTTGGAATACTTTGGCGAGACGGTCGGCATCCAGTATCCATTCCCCCGGAATTTCTATGCACTGATGAACTCTCTTTTCAAAGATGTGAACAGCCGCGCGGTCATGTACGATATGCTGTTCTACGATCCGGATCTGAACCGTGACGAGACCTACGCCGACCAGACCGATGGCGCCTTTGCCGAATCCATCCGGGACCATGGCAAAGTTATCCTGGGGTGTGAGTTACTGGTCGATTCCTCCGGAGGCCTGATTCCGAAACAATTTGGTATTCCCATAGAAGGTAAGAACGATCTGTCCCACATCGCGTATCAGGGAGCTAAGGTGCCGATCGATACATTACTTCACGCCGCTGCGGGATTGGGCATCACCAACGTGCACACTGACCAGGATGGCGTACTTCGGCGGACCCGGCCGCTGTTTACCTATCGTAGTAAAACGCTGGCCAGCCTGCCGATCCGGGGATGGATTGAGAGCGGAGGCTTTGGAGAAATACGGACTGACGGCCAAAAAATCCGGGCGGGTGATCAGCAGATTCCGCTGGACGAAAATGGCGAGTATCTGGTGAACTGGTACGGGCCCGGAGGCCCGGAGGGCGCCTTTCAATACGTACCGATCAGCGCAGTCATTCAGACGGCAAGCGCTCTCAGGTACGGTGGTGAGCCTTCGCTCGATCCGGAGATGTTCCGGGATAAATATATCATCGTCGGGGCTTCGGCAGCAGGACTCAAGGATTTAAAGCCGACCCCATTCACCGGAATCACGCCGTACCCCGGTATGGAGATCTGGGCAACCGTGCTCAGCAATTTCACGCAGGGTGATTTTGTCCACCGAATGCCGGCCTGGCTCACATTTCTTAATACGATGCTTATTGCCTTCCTGGCATACCTTGCCTTCACACAATTTCGTATGCGCTACAGCCATTTGCTCCTGCCGGGAATCGCCCTATTTCTCGTTGGCCTCTCACTCCTTCTCTGGAATACACATCGAATCTGGATGGAGATTGTATTCCCGGCGACCGGATTTGTGTTGTCGTATGTGACGGCAGCGACGCTTAGTTTCGTCATGGAAGGCCGCTCCAAGCTGGAAATCCGCAAGGTCTTCAGCCGGTACGTTCATCCCGACGTAATCCAGAACCTCCTGCGGGAACCGGATATGGTCCAAATGGGCGGAGATGAGATCTACGCCACAGTTTTATTCTCGGATATTTATAACTTTACTACGTTTTCTGAAGGGAAATCCGCTCCGGAACTGGTACAGTATCTGAACGAGTATTTTGACAAACTCACCAGTTTCGTGCTAGACCACAATGGCTTGCTGGATAAATATACAGGAGACGGAATCATGGCGTTGTTCGGCGCACCACTTCCCAGAGATGACCACGCCGTCCTGGCCTGCCAGGCTGCGCTGGCTCACCGGGAGTTTGCGTATTCCCTGACTTCAAACGGAGAATCGGTATCACCGGCGGCACATTTTCACAGGAATACCAGGATTGGTTTGAACTCCGGGCCTATCGTCGCCGGAAACATCGGCTCGGAGCGGCGTACCGATTATACCGCCATCGGCGATGACGTGAACCTGGCCGCCAGGCTGGAAGGCGTGAACAAGGTCTTTAAAACGCAAATTATTATCAGCGAATCGACCTACGCACTGGTGAAGGAAGAATTCCTATGCCGGGAGCTGGACCTGCTCCGGGTCAAGGGGAAGACTGAGCCGGTGAAGATTTATGAACTTATAGATCGCCTCGAAAATGCCACCCGGCATAATACCGAACTCTACAAGCAATACCACGAGGGACTCCTGGAATATCGGAACGGGAACTGGAAGGCGGCGATTTCCATCTTTGGAGAACTGGCCGTTGAGCCGTATAATGATTCACCATCCCAAACCATGCTCGAACGTTCGCAGGTGTTGAAGAAGGAAAAGCCGAAAGAGTGGGACGGCGTGTTTACTTTGACGAGTAAGTAAGACGACCGAGTTTCGGTTCCGGAGTCAGTGCAATTGTGTTATGAATTATATGAAGAAGGGGCGTGCCATGAAAGGATTGCTGAATGTAATAATTTCATTGGTGGTTTTAATTATCGGGTCAACCGGATTCTGCGGCGAAACCGCCACTGTTGAGCGGGAACGGGCGACGCTCCGGGAGGGGCCGGGCTCATTCTTTCCGGCGGTTGCAGAGCTGCAGAAGGGCACGGAAGTAGAACAGCTGGAAGCGCAGGAACACTGGATTAAGGTGTCGGTCGAGGAATTGAACGGCTACGTCTCGGAAAAGGCGGTGCAGGCCGGAAAGGCGAAGTCGGAGGATCCGTTTGCGAAGATGAGCGCTACTCCCAGCGTTACGAAGGTGGCGCAGTCCGGCGTATCCGCTGCCGTCAAGGGATTCGCCGAGAAATACGCACATCGACTGGAAGGGGACGGATCCTTCCTGGAGACACTGTATTCCTACCGGATCGATCCCCGGCGATACCAGCAGTTTCGGCAGGAGACATATGCAGATCGCAATCTCCGGAAACTCAGGCGGAAGGTCGATCTGCCTCGCCAGCGGGGCAGAGATGTTTTCTCTTTCCCCGAGGAAGGCGTAGGACTTGGAATCGCTTCCAGGATTGCCGAACTCGGCATTTACGAAAACCGGAACCTGCAGAATTATGTGAACTTCGTCGGGAACCTGGTAGTGGAGGCCAGCGATTCATGGGATCAGGGGTTTAAATTCTTCATTCTCGACGTTGACAAGGTAAACGCGTATTCCTGTCCGGGCGGCATTGTGTTTATCACAAAAGGCGCCATAGAACGGATGCAAAACGAGGCGGAACTGGCCTGCTTTATGGGACACGAAATCGCCCATGTGGTGCTGCGCCACGGAATGAAGGAACTTGAAAAACGAAAGGTAATGGTCACAGCGGATAACGCTTTCATGGAGTTGGAGAGTGAAACTGAAATGTCTTCCGATATACAATCCACCAGTGACGACCTGGAAAATATCGCTATCGAGTCGTATGAAACTATTTTCTCCGGCCGGCTCCAGGAGTACGAGGACGAAGCAGATGAATACGGTTTAACCATCGCCGCCAGAGCTGGTTACGCCCCGTCGGCCATGGTTGATTATCTCGGTCGGATCTCTGCAGGTAAAACCCTCTCCGGGAACGAGCACTATACCACCGAGCAAAACGCCGAGCGCCGGGAGCAAATAATCCAATGGATTGATGATACCCGTTTCCCGGATGAGCTGTTAGTGAAGGACAGCTCACGATTTGCTACACAGACCGGTGGCATGTAAAACAATAATCTTATTGCCCTTTCTGGGAAATGGATTAAATTAAAATTCGAAATATTCTTGCCTTGCTGACCAGGTTGGTCCGACCGGTACTGGTCTGTTTAGATTCTGCATTCTAAAATAAATCTAATTGGTGAAAGGAATTCCTATGGGTACGGTGAAGAAGGTCACTGCTGTTCTCCTGAGTAGCCTGCTGATGTTCCAATCGCTGGTCCTTGCCCTGCCGCCGGGAGAGACAATCGTGATAGCGATCGTTGATTTTAAGAATACCAGCAATAATCAAGTATTGAATTACCTAGAGAAAGCGATACCGGAATCCGTCATCACGAGTATGGCGAGAAGCGGGCAACTGGAGATCGTCGAGCGGGGCCGTCTTCAGGATGCCATCTCTGAGATGCAGTTGGGTATGTCAGGTATCGTGGATGAACAGACTGCGGTGGAGGTTGGTCGTGCGGTGGGAGCGAATGCTATCCTCGTGGGGAGCTTTGTGACTATCGGAGAAATGATTCAGATAAACGCCCGGCTCATCGATGTGGAATCCAGCAAAATTATCAAGGCTGATACCCGGCGGGGAGCAATCGGGGAAGAGATCTTTGAATTAATGGATCAGATGGCTCAATCAATGGAATATCAAATGGTGGGGGATCGGTCCCGGCCAGTGGCGATCCAGCAGGTTTCCCAGGCGGATTTGCAGAAGAACACTGCGCAAACTCAAATGGAATCCCCTTTTTACTCCAGATGGTGGTTCTGGACAATCGTTGGCGTGGGCGTAGTTGGAGGTACGGCGTACGCCATGTCTGCCGGTGGGGGCGAAAGTAATATTTCAACGGTATCGGTCAGCGTACCGCTGCCGTAAATTGGAATCCGGGAGCCTATTATGAATACCAAGCGAATTATATTGGCGGTGACATTAGTAAGCGCATTCTTAACCGGTTGCGACAGCTTGCTCGTACAATCCCAGGAAAATCACTACTCAGAGGTGCAGTTGTCTCTTTTTTCTGATGATAATACGGGCTTTTCGAAAATTGCATTTATCGATCGGGTTGACCTCAAGATTACAGGTCCTGATATCGAACAGATGGAAGAGACACTTACCATCCGAACCATTGATGGTCAACGAGTAGCGATGGGGGAGTTCGAGGTAGAAAAAGGGGACCTGCGCCGGTTTGCGATCTCGGGGAAAGATGCGGCTGGCCGTCAGCTGTTCCATGGTATGGAAGTCAGGGACCTCGATAAAAACAAAGAAAATGTGGAAATCGCGCTGGAGTGGGATCCGGTGGTCCTCTCGTACGATGATGGGGATTTTGAAGAATTTAGGTATGCGTTGGAATCGCAGGTCGAGTTTATTACCGAATTTCATTCTCCTGTGTATCCCCTGGATTTGGTCGGGGTGCGACTCTATATCCGGGGTGACTACGACTTTGATATTGATATTCTGGATTCAGAAGGAAACTATCTTGATACCAAGCCGGCTGCAGTCCGGACCGCGGGCTTCGGATGGCAGATTTATGAACTTGAAAGCCTGAATCTTGATTTTTCTGACCGGTTCTTTATTTCAGTGTATATCTATGATGGCCCGGATCAAAACAACACCTACGGACCGCATATCGGCTTGGATACAAGTACCAGCGGAAATTCATGGATTTATGACCCATCTGGGGGGAGTTACCAGGAATTTTCCGAAGGAAATTTTGGTATCCAGGCCATTGTCTTGTTTGACGGAGTTACCAAAGCAATGCCTGTAAAGGGAACAGTATCAAACTTATCCCGGTCGTTTCCCAAAATTGAACAATCGGAACGAAACAGATAGGACTGTATATTTGACAAACGCGCCCATATTCGTAATGTAACCCCAGGAGAGGCTCCTGATATGTTTCGTGTATCTGCACAATCCCAAGTAACACAACTCATTTCATCCGTGGTGGGCATTATGCTGTTTGTATCACTCGGTTATTCGGCCGCACCGGATTGGGTGGAAAAACGCCCGGTTGATCCTCAATACTATATCGGTATAGGCGTTGTACAAAAGGATGGCGACTCCAGGGATTACATCCAGCGCGCCAAGAATGCCGCCCTGAGCGACCTCTCTTCGGAAATCATGGTGAATATCTCCAGCGAAGTGATAGACATCGCCGTGGAGCAATCCGGGAAGAGCCGGGAATCGATCAGACAGGAGATTCGGGCTACCACCAAGAGCGAATTGGAGGGCTACGAGGTGGTGGATACCTATGAAACCCGGAAGGAGTATTGGGTTTACTACCGCCTGTCGAGAGGGTTGTGGGAGATGCGAAAAATGGAGCGGATGGAAAATGCCATGGCTCTTTCCAAAGATCTATTGAGTCATGGGGGAAGCCTGCAGGCGGAGAACAATTTTACCGGAGCAATTCGCTACTACCTGCAAGCGTTTGTGCCTATTCAGAAATATGTTGCGGAACCGCTGGAGACCAGCATCAATGGAGAAAATGTTTTCCTGAAGAACAGGATATATGGAGAGCTGCAGGAGACGCTGAGCCGGATTTCGCTCGTACCCGTCAAAGATAACATCAATATAAAAATCGGGAAAAATCCGGGAACACAATTACTGGTCAGCGCAATCTATACCCGGGATGACAATACTGAGGTTCCTGTTATGGATTTGCCGGTAACGTTTACCTTCCTCAGAGGTAACGGGGAAATGCTGTCCAGGGGATTAACCAACCAAAAAGGGACGGCCGCGGTTAGGCTGACGAAAATTACAGCGCCTGATAAAACGCAATTAGTGCGGGCAGCCGTTGATATTGAAAGGCTGCGACCGCCGGATACGACTCTGACCATGGTGGAGGGCATGATCGGCGGCCTGGCTGCACCGGAGACGAGGATCATGTTGAACGTTTCCGGACTGAAAGCCTATATCAAATCCAACGAGCTAAATTTCGGTCAACCACTTGAAGTCCCGTATCTGGAACCGTTGATAAAAAACAGTCTGGCAGCGAATGGGTTCACATTTTCGGATTCCATCTCCGTCGCCGATTACAAAATAGAGGTAAATGCCCGATCCAGGAAGGGTTCCGTTGTATACGGACAACATGTGGCATACGTGGATCTGACGGTTGCTGTCCTGGATATGACCTCGGGCGAAGAAATTTACAAACAGGTCTATGAAGACGTCAAAGGCATACATCTCGATTTCGAGCGCGCAGGACTGAAAGCCTTCGAGAAGGCCGGCGAAAAGCTGGAATACGAATTTACATCGGATTTGCTGGCAAAGTTGTTGACGGAGGAGTGAAGCGTCAGATAACTAAGTCTATGTAAGTAGCGCCGTAGCATGCTACGACGCTATACAATGGATTCGACAAAACTGTTTCAGATGCCTAAAAGGATTTCTGAGAGTACTCTAAAAAGTACATTGCCGTTTGATAATTTAAGTTACTGATGGAAATTAAGAAGAATATGAATAGCCCCGGCATTTATGCCGGGGTAAATAAGAGTATATAGTAAAAGAGAGGGGCTTCAGCCCCTTTTTAGAGCAGACTCATTTCTAATAATAAAGATGCCATCTTTCCAAAAGATGGCATCTTTATAATACAAATATTTGCCCAGTCTAAAATCCGCTGAAGAATCCTACAGTAAACCGGTTCGCTTCGTTTTCGATGTCGAAGTTGTATTCCGTAAGCAATCGAATATTCGTCCCGAGCACGTACGTCCATGTGACTCCTACCGAATGATAATCCAGCGCGTAGTTCGCCTGCGACAGGCCGTTGGAGGCTATAAAATTCGTGACGCCCGGCGCATCCAACAGGTCGGAAGTCCTATAGTTGTAAAGACCGATCAGGTACCAGTTGCTCCGGTCTCCATTTGGAGCATAGATAGCTTCGGCAAGTCCACCCTGGGTTATTACCGGTTCCGCCAAATGAGTAGTATTCAGCATGGGATTGTCGTCCAGCCGCATCAGATACTGGAGGTTTAACTGGACTTTACCGAGTTCCAGCGTGGCATCCGGACCGACCATATTGGTAACATTGGGCCCTTCGCTGGCCAGAACGCCACGCATTGTGGTCTGGCCGTAGTATCCGAACGCTCCCAGCCTGAACATGCCGAAGTTGTGCGACCATCGCAGGAACATGTTTTTAAAATTATCATTGTCGAAGTTGTGCAATCCGTCAGCTTCCGGAATACCGTTTCCGTTCACCAGTTCGAAGATAAAGTCTGATCCCCACGGTGCGGTGTAACCCGCCATGAGTCCACGGTCGTATGTGAGAGCGGTGGGAACCAGTCCGACCTGGGTCCTATAGATTAGGTAATCCTCGTACTCTAGCCGCAGTGCCCTTTTGAACAGCGGATCGGAGACCTGAAACTGTCCGATGGAAAGTCCGATGGGCGTTCCCAGGAAATCCCGAAAGTAGAGGTAGGCATCCTCAACACCGGCAACTTCGCCCCGTTCGCTGACGAAAAAGTAAAAATAGTAGGAAATATTTTCGGTGATCCGGCCGCCAGACAGAAATTTCAGGCTGTAGGGTGTTCGTAGATCGTTAATACGGTGTGCATTATCAGCGCCCGGCTCAAAGTGGGCGTAGGCATCCAGGCGGAAGCCGATAGGCGGCAGTGCCTGGAGCAGCAGATCCGGATCGCCAGTGTCCAGGTGGAACCGGGATGGCTCTTTGCCTTCCATAACAAAACCGTTCCCGGCGAATTCCTCACCAAAATCTTTGAGTCGGGGTGCCGGATCATGGCAGGTGGTGCAGCTCATCCGGTATTTTCGGGCGAAGCCCGGATGTGCCTCCAGTTGGACTGTAATTATTCCTCCCAATAAGAATAAAAATATTAGTGAATGCAACAGTTGCGATCTCATCACATCCCTCCCTCGATTTAACTTGCTAATTCCCTGCGGCTTGCCGCAGGGAGATTCATTTAATAGGTGTCCACGATATCGATCCATGTTTCGTTATGATTGTGCCGAATAGTGCATGCCATTTGCATGTCCGCGAGAAACTAGATGATTCTGTCGTGTTTTTAAGAAAACCACGGGAATACCACCCTCCATTGGAGGCCGTATAACGCCGGAACAGCGGAATGATCATTATATCACCGACTGGCAATTCGGAGAATCGTATTAGGAAAAGCGCAAAAAATATTCCGCCGTAAAGTTTTTTAAATTGCAATATATACAGGGAGTTAATCCTGGATTTTGCAGGAGAGCAAATATACTCATTTGTATAATAATTGCTTTCAACACAGTTTTAGCAATATATTGTTTATTCATAACCAGAATACCTATCCAGGGTTTTTACAGATATCTGATTGATATCCTTCGGTGAAGCCCGAAACGAAAATTGAAGTTTTTGGAAGGTCCGCGAAAGAAACTGATGACCGGAAAACTCACACTTGCAATTTCCAGTGATATGCTTGGGGGTAACCCATGGATATTCTGATTTTGATCATCATTATCGTTGGGGCGGTTATCCTTTTCGCCTCTGAGATATTTCCCATAGATATGGTGGCGGGGCTGATTCTCGGAGCGCTGCTTTTAACTAATTTGATCTCAGTAGACGAAGCGTTAACGGGAGTCAGTAATCCCGCAACGGCCACCATTGCAGCCATGTTTGTGCTAAGTTTTGGGCTGAGTAAGACCGGTGCTATCAATTATCTTGGCGACCGGATTATCCACTATACCAAAGGGAACGTGGGGCGCATTTTCGTGATCTTCCTGCTTGTCGCCTCCATTATTTCCGGATTTATTAACAACACAGCCGCCGTGGCGATATTCTTGCCCATGGCGCTCCAGTTTGCTCACGAATTTCGGTTCAGTCCCTCAAAAATTCTGATTCCGCTCTCGTACGCCTCCATCTTTGGCGGGACGATGACGCTTATTGGGACCTCCACCAACATAATCGTCTCGAGCATCGCTGCGGATCACGGTCTGGGAGCGCTTGGCATGTTTGAGTTTACCAAACTGGGGATCGTATTCGTTGTCGTTGGCTTGCTCTACCTGTTCCTTTTTGCCAGGAAGAACCTGCCGGTCAGGAGTATTCTCTCCAGTCTGACCCAGAAATACCATATGACGCGTTATCTTACCGAACTTCAGGTCCCTGAGGATTCGCCACTGGTTGGTAAAACACCACTGGACAAACAGATCAGTAACCGATACGATCTTAACATTCTCGGCATTGTCCGGGGCAAGCGGAAAATCCTTATCGATATCCGTATTACAAAATTACGGCCCGATGATATTCTGTTGGTCCGAGGCCCGATCGACAGGATAATGCGGTTGAAGGAGCGGGAAAAACTGCTCCTACTGACAGATACCAAGTTGAATGATGAAGAGCTCGCCATTGGTGATAACACCCTGACCGAGGTACTCGTCTCTCCCAACAGCCGACTGATCGGAAGTACGCTGAAGGAGATCGATTTCCGGCGACGATACGGTTGCTTTGTGCTGGCCATCCGGAAACAGGGCGAGACACTGCGGAATAAGATCTCAAACACGCCGATGAGCGCCTCGGATACGCTGTTGATTTACGGATCGAAACGCCGGATCGACGCATTGAAGGATGATCAAAACTTTGTCGTCCTGGAAGAAGTGGACATTAAACTCCAGCGTGGGCATAAATGGATATTCGCGATTACTATCATCCTGGCTGTAGTGTTGCTTGCAGCATTGAACGTGATGCCGATACTGAAGTCGGCGATCCTGGGGGTTCTTGCGCTGGTATTAACGCGGACCATTACAATGCAGGAGGCTTACAAAGCGGTAGACTGGAGCGTTATCTTTCTGCTGGCCGGGGTGATTCCGCTGGGACGAGCCATGGAGAATACCGGACTCGCCCAGATTATCGGTGATTCCGTAGCACAACTTGGCGGTCCGTATGGACCGGTGGTTGTTCTGGGCGCTCTCTACGTAGCAACAAACGTGCTGACGGAAACAATGTCCAACAATTCCACAGCCATTATCATGGCGCCAATCGCTATCACGACGGCTAATGCGCTAAGTGTATCCCCATTACCGTTTCTGATGGCCGTGACGTTCGCGGCTTCCGCCTCATTTATGACGCCGGTGGGCTACCAGACCAATACCATGGTCTATGGCCCCGGTGGTTACAAGTATACCGATTATCTTAAGTTTGGTTTTCCCCTCAGCATCATGTTCCTGTTTATTGCCACGCTGCTTATTCCGATGATTTGGCCGTTCTGATGAGTTTGAAATAGCACACAGTCTCCAACCGTCGGGGAACGCAGATTGAGCAGATGACCGCAGATAAAATGGGTATAGGGTAGGAATAAATAACAAATAAATGAGAAAAGATGTTTGTGGTTCGTGGTTGTTCGTTGTACAGGGCGATTGAGTCGCAGGAGAAATCTGTTTTATCCGAATTGTAGAGACTTACAGTCAAATTGTCCGGAGTCCTCTGTTCACTCAGCCAGGATTAGGAAGGTTTCAACGGTTTTTTGGGATTACGACGAACTACGAACAACCAACAAACACCCGCTGAAGCGGGAACTACCAACAACCGATTTCAATAGACACAGAACTGAGATTGCCATACACTTAGCGGTGTCAACACTAACACTGTAACACGCTAACACTGTAACACGTTAACACTGTAACACACTAACACATTAACACGCTATTCAACTTGTCCCAAAGGTATCCCACTGTAAAACCCCTGAACACTCGAATACTATAACACTATAGTACTGTCTTAACAAACGTATCCCGGAACACGCCGCTGGCGCCGAAACTTTCCTTGAATCGTCCCAGTCCGAAATTGGGATCCTCGTTGACCGTAAATATCCCGAAGTCTAGGTACCGGAAGTGTTGATCAATAGCCCAGCGGATGATTTCATAAAAGAGCAGATTCACCGCGCGGTATTCCTGGTATTCTTCATCGTGACTAATATAAAACGCCAGCACAACGTCCCGGTTGCAGATAAAGTTGACCACGCCGGCGATCATTCGATCGTCCAGATACGCGCCGAACAGATTGATGCGATCCGGGAACAGGTTTGCGAGGTGCTCTAACTCCTCAAGGGTATGCGTTGGTTGTACATCGTGGCGGATTTTTAAGTTTTTCTTTAATATAGCATAGAAATCAGCATAGTCGTCGGTGCGGCGGACTACAACGCCTTCCTTAAGCGCTTTCCGGTAATTTCGCCGCGCGGAAGAACGGAATTTTCCAAGGTTACCCTCGATGGATGACTCCAGCGTCAACATGCTCGAAATTTCGCGCTTGAGATAATCAAAGCCGTGCTTGTAGAGCGCAAAATCCAGATAGTTCGTAATCCGTCGGTTGTAGATATACGGCGGATGCGTCATCACAATTTGCTCAATGTCGGAATCTCCGGCTTCCCTGAGGAGCCCTTCCACCATATTGTAAGCATCCCGGATGCTGATATCTTCCTGGTACACGAAGCCGCCATATGATGCGCCGCGGTGACTGAATAGCGTCGTCATTTCATCGTACTCCACTTTGACTGCCGGCAGCAGTGCATACGGCTGTTCTTTTTTCATCACCACGTATGATTGGTCCTCAAATCGATCTTTCGGATGATACGAGAGAAACTGTCGGGTGTGAAAAATGGTCCCGTTATTTGCGGACCAGACGAACTCATCCCATTCTTCATTGGAGAGTTCATCTGCCGGGAGAAATTCAATAGCCATAACGCCGGTAAAATTAGCAGTACGGCAGGACTGAAGCAACCAATAGAATCGATTCTGCCATCCGTTATTTCCTCACGCCAATCAAATTGACACTTCCTGTGGCAGGCGCTATATTGCCATGATATTTAAGAATCATAAATACCAAACGAACGGAGTGATGATGTTTGAAATTACCAATGTAATTGCGCGGGAAATCCTGGACAGCCGGGGTAATCCCACTGTCGAGGTTGAAGTCGTTTTGGACGAAGTTTTTCTCGGACGGGCAGCCGTGCCATCCGGCGCCTCCACCGGAGTGCATGAAGCCCTGGAATTGCGGGATGGCGACAAGGATCGCTACAACGGGAAAGGCGTGTTAACGGCGGTGCAGAATGTCAACGAGATTATTGCGCCCGAGCTCATTGGACAGGTCGGCTCAGAGCAGCCGCTGGTTGACCGGATTATGCTGGAACTGGATGGGACGGAAAATAAGGAAAAACTCGGTGCGAATGCAATTCTTGGCGTTTCATTGGCAACCGCCCGTGCCGCTGCTGACGCATACGGGCTGCCGCTATATCGGTATCTCGGCGGCTCCAATGCGAAGGTGTTGCCGGCGCCGATGATGAACATTCTGAACGGCGGCAGTCACGCCGACAACAATGTGGATCTGCAGGAGTTTATGATTTATCCGCTGGGAGCGAAAAGCTTTCGGGAAGCCCTCCGGATGGGCGCCGAAACGTTTCATCAGTTGAAGAAAGTCCTGAGTGATCGTGGACTGAATACCGCTGTTGGTGATGAAGGCGGTTTCGCTCCGGATCTGAAGTCCAATGAAGAAGCTATCGAAGTGGTACTGGAGGCGGCGGACAAAACTCCATACACTATCGGAGAGGCTCTCTTTATTGCATTGGATCCGGCATCCAGTGAATTTTATAACAGCGACAGTGGAAAATATGAACTGGCCTCAGAGAACCGGAATCTCTCCCCGGAAGAGATGGTCAAATTCTGGGAAGACCTGGTCGGCAAATATCCCATCGTTTCTATCGAGGACGGGATGGATGAGGATGACTGGAACGGGTGGCAGATGTTGAACGACGCCATCGGTGACAAGACTCAGCTGGTGGGTGACGATCTGCTGGTTACAAATCCGGTGCGGCTGCAGAAAGCCATTGACGAGGATGCTTGCAACGCTATTCTGATTAAGCTAAACCAGATCGGTACCGTGACGGAAACTATGGATACTATTGAACTGGCCAAGCAGCATGGGTACAAATCGGTGATTTCACATCGATCCGGTGAAACCGAAGACACGTTTATTGCGGATCTTGCCGTGGCTACCGGAGTTGGCCAAATCAAAACCGGATCGGCTTCGCGGTCCGATCGGGTGGCGAAATATAACCAGTTACTCCGCATCGAAGAGCAGCTGTTCGAACAGGCGGAATTCCTGGGGAAAGACGCGCTGTAATAATTCGTGGGATTCTTTTCAAACATATTTTCCAGGAGTACCAAAAAGAAGCGCAAGAAGCGTAAGAAAAAGGCTAAACGCGCCCGGCGGGAAGGTACCGGGCGCGCCAAGGCCTTTCTCTGGTGGCTCATCGGGTTATGTACCGCGCTCATCTTTATCATGGTGTTTGTCCTGAGTGACCATGGCCTGTATCAGCTGTGGCAGCTGAAGCAGGAACAGGCGGTCATCGAGCAGCATATCAAGGAACTGGAAAAGGAAAACGCCGAATTGGTCACCGAGCGGAACCGGCTCCGGGATGATCTGGAGTACATCGAAAAGTTAGCCAGGGAGCGCTATCGAATGGCCGAGGAGGGTGAAAAGGTGTTTCGGGTGATTCCCAAGACCAGTCAGAACAAATCGGAATAGGAAACGGTAACTTATTGTCCGGGTTTTCGTGATTTCTCCCATATTCGAAAAATGACATCACCTCCGTTGTTATTGAAATTCTACCTTTTTGGATTTGGTTATCTATAGAATCGGTGAGGTCTCTTGAAGTTTTCTCGTTGGATAGTTGGTAGTCTGCTGGTTTGTCTGGGACAGGGGCTGCTTGCCCAGCCCTCAGATTCCACCCAGTTTGGCTTCCATCAGCAGAATTCGACTTATCGATGGTATAATCAGTTTCAGTATGACGGCCAGATCAGCCAGGTGTCTTACGAGCTCACCAATTCGTTTATCAGTACCATGACAAAGATCCATGAATCTAACCGGCAGTGGAAGGATGATCAGCAGTTTGACGGGCGCTTTTACGGGCCGATGCCCAAGAGCTGGAACTGGGAACTTCGGGGAAATCTGCAATGGTATAATGATGAACAATCCGGCTATTTCAACGACGCCAGAACGGGACATGCGGCTCTTGGGGCCAGACGAAACAGCCGGAATCTGCAGTATTCGCTTTTTAGCGGATTCAAACAGGATATTCGTCGACAGTTTATAGATGACGGCCCGACACTTTCCGGTCGATTACGCCTCAATCAACAAAATTGGGGTGGATATATCACCACCGGTCAGGTGCAACTTGATGGCGAAAATCTGGATAACCGTCAAAACCGGACCTACGCCACCCGCTGGAACGTCTCCAAACAATTCTCCCCGGGGGTCTCAGACAATCTCTCGATGAATTTCAGTCAGAGAAAACGCTCCTACTACCTGAATTCCGGAGCAGTTGAAGTCCGGGAAGAATCACAGCAATACGTTTCGAACCAGCTTCGGTACAAGATTGCCGATCCATTGGCGATGAGGTTAAATACCGAATACGCCAAACGGGCGACGAATATTGAGACACCGTTTGTCGAATCCAGTGCAGTTCAGCATAAAAATCGGGAGAACTATGACCTTCGAAATTCTCTGGGATTGTTTTTGGATATTGGTCCGCTGAAAAATGAATTTTTTGCACGATATGAACTGCAGCAGAACCTGTATACAACCCAGGTACGAGATACGTTGATTGCCGCAGATCGCCTTCGCAGACAAACGCCTCCCGATGACAATAGTAATTTCATAGAACTCGAAGGTTCATCCCGGATGGGGATTGGCTACAGGGATTCACTCAAGTTTTCTTCTTCGGCCAGCCGGTTGCAGTACAACACGCCGGATTCCACGAACTTTGACGATCGGGACGAAGTGCGAACCCGGTACGGGTTGGAATATTTTCACTTGGTCGCCCCGGAGTACCGGTTCAGGGCCGGGACGGAGGTACTTCTGAATCACTATGTTTATCTCTTCAGCCGAAGAAGTGCTGAAAATTACCGAAACAGGGTATTTAGGCTGTATACAGGGTTGGATAAAAAGACCAAATCCTGGTATTGGAACACCTCGGCTGAGGTGCTCGCCAACTACTATGATTACGATTTCGATGATCTGCTCAACCAGGTCAGAAGTCTCGCGTTTCGCCATATGATTCTCAAACAGCAGATCCGGCATCCCATTTGGAATAATTGGCAGGGTCAGTTCCGGTTCGAACTTCAGCTGGAGGACCAGGGCAGGCTGGACTGGGAAGCTTTTATCGAAGAATTAATGCTGGAGCGCCAGATCGGAGAAATATCTTACCAGGTCGCATTAGTGGGAAATAGGGTCATAACCGGGTACGCCGGATACCAGTATCAACGACGTATTGATTGGCGCATTCAGAATGAAGAGAGGCTGACAGCGGAACGGATTTATACGCAGGGGCCGGTTTTTCAGATTATCTATCGTCAGGCTGGGATGCCGGTGCTGGTATGGGAAGGAACGCTATTAAATGTAACCCAGGAAAACGTGCAGCAGGGAACCCGAATTACCTATCCAATTACGCATCTCAGGCTGCAGGCCTCCTGGCGTTTGTAGATCGCTATTCACAATATCTGGGACTTTTTTTATTTGCAGTCACGCTGTAAAACGTGTACAATACGAGCACTCTTTTTTATATCGTTACTCAAGAATCAAACAGAGAATTTGGTTCTATTTTACGTATTCGTAGAATGACCAGCACTGCAGACAGGGGAACTGAATGGATATTGCGACCCTTTTTGGACTGTTAGCCGGAGCCGGGCTTATAGTGACTGCCATCATTACCCAGGGTACCACGGGAAGCCTTGTGGAGTTTATTCACCGGGAATCGCTGATGATTGTTTTGGGGGGCACCATCGCCGCCACCCTCATAAACTATCCGCTGAAGGCGGTTATTGGGGTATTCGGTGTCGTAAAGAATGCGTTTAAACGACATGGGTCAGAATACCAGGATATCATTACCTATTTTGAAGAAACCTCGAAAACAGTTTATGAGAAGGGTATTATGGCCCTGGAAGGGACGCTGGACGATATTGACGATCACTTTCTCAGGAATGGCTTGGCGCTGGCAATCAACGAGCGTAACCCAGACAACCTTCGGAACTACCTGGAACTGGAGCTGAACAATATTCATCGCCGGCATCAACAGGGATCCGAGATCTTTTTTTACATGGGACAATATTCGCCCGCCTTCGGAATGCTCGGGACGATTATCGGGCTCATCATCATGATGAAAACCCAAATTACTATACCGGATTCAACCGGGGCATTCACCATGGCGACGGATTTTAATTTGCAGCAACAATTCACCGACCTGTTGAACGGCATGGGTTTGGCGCTGATTACGACCTTTTGGGGAGTCTTACTCGCGAACCTGGTCTTTCTGCCGCTGGGAGGAAAACTCGAGCGACGTTCGGAAGATGAGCTGATGATGAAAGAGATAATGATTGAGGGCATTCTTTGTCTCCATGCCAAAGACCATCCGCTGGTGGTTAAGGATAAACTGAGTACATTTGTGCCCCAACGAGAGCGGGAGATGTTTGCGAACCAGAGCGGGGGGCGATAGGGAATTATGAGTGCCTCGAACACCAGTCAGAACCGGCGAACTCCTGTGACGCGCAAACGCGCATCCAGAAGCGTCTGGTTGATCACGTATGCGGATATGGTGACCGTGCTGCTGACGTTTTTCGTTATGATATTCATCTACATGAAAGAGGCGGAAAACAGTATTGATCGCTGGCTGGATCAACTCATGAATCAAACCTATGCTGAACTCACGCGGTACGTTGACCAAAATGAAATCCGCGGGCTGGAAATTGAACGGGTGACTAAAGGGATCAGGATTATTTTATCAAGCGGTGTCATGTTTGACCCTGGTTATGCGGAACTCAAACAGAAAATTCGCCCGGTGATTTCGGAGGTGGGGTCAGTCATCGACAATTCGACCCTTATTCATATTGAGGATAATCCGCAGTACAGTGAGCTGATACACAACCTGCGACAGCAAAATCGTGATTTAAAAGTTGATATACGCGTAGAAGGGCATACGGATAGCGATCCGTACGTGGGCCGCGAGTTTGAGTCCAACTGGGAGCTTTCTGCAGCCCGTGCGCTGGCAGTGGTCAAGTATATGGCCGCCAGCACCGGACTGAGCGAGAGCAAATTTTCCGCACTGGGATACGGCGAATACCGGCCCATTCTCTCCAATGATTCCGAGGAAAACAAACAGCGGAACCGGCGGGTGGAGGTCTATCTGGATGCCAACCTGGTGCAAAACGGCGGTGAACACGTTGTCGATCGCCTGAACGATTAACGGCTGCAAACATTATGGGACTTTATCTCCGGAGGATAGGACTTGTCTGTCTGTTCCTGATGGGAACCCTGGCTGAAGGCGCCTTCGAGCGCCAACGGGCCCCGGTGCTTCCCTGGAACAACCCCGCACTGGGAGTTGCTGGGGTAATAGAGGATAATCCCGCTCAACTCGGGATGCTTAATTCGCCCCTTGTTGCCGCCTCCTACACAAACCTGTTTGGGATCCGAGCGCTGCAGATGGGGCGAAGTGCCTTCGTTTTTCCAACGTCGCTCGGTGTAATCGGTGGCGGCACATCTATTTTTGGAAATACGGGGTATTCCGAACAACGATATGCTGTTGCTTTTAGTCGAACAGTGACCGAGGAGGGCACAATCGGATTGAGTGTCAACGGGTACCAATTGTCGGTCCCGAAATACGGTAATGCGGGGGCGTTTTCCATAGATATTGGGACGGCCTGGCGTGTCTCGGACCAGGTGAGATGGGAACTGGGGTACTCCAACCTGTCCCGAGCAAGTATCGGAAAAGGTGCCGAGCCAATTCCCCAGCAGATATTCTCTGCGTTTCGGTACTCGCTGCCGGAAACGTTCTCAGCGCAGATTTCACTTCGGCATGACCTGCGATATCCTGTCCGGCTTGGAATCGGCTTCGGGTATGTCCCGGTTCCATGGATTGAGGCCGCTGCCCAATTCCTTACTGAGCCATCCAGATTTCAAATGGGCGTAAACCTTCACTGGAAATGGATTCATGTCCAATACGTGCTGGAAACCCACCAGACTTTACCCCTTACTCACCGGTTTGGGCTTGTGCTTGATTTTTAATTTACCGCACGCTTCGGGGCAGGGAAATTTGCCCGGTAGATATGCGGACCAGCTGGAGAGTATGGAGTCTGAAGAGGCGGCCATCGCCCTTCATGATGAATTTTTGTATCTCCATGAGCACCCGCTATACTGGACCGATTTGAATTCGAAGAAACTCAATACAATTCCGCTCCTTACAGTCACAGAGCGGGATAGCCTGCTCACTATCAGAAGTCGGCTGCCCGATCCGGAATCCTGGGAATCGGTTGAAAAGTACTTCTCGCCAGATGTGATGGAAATTTTGCGTTACCTGGTACTTCTCGGGCAGGAGCAACCGGTCGCTGGAGAGATCCGGTGGCGGGGTAAATCGACTGATCCCGCCGACTTGCAATCGTATACCCGGTTTCGTCTGAGTCAGAAAGGGCGATATACTAGCGGCATAGTACTGGAACGGGATCAGGGAGAGTCGTCCATCACCGATCAAATTGCCGGTGGCATTGAGTTGCACAATGTACCATATCTTGATAAAGTGCTGCTTGGTGGATTCCGGATTGGGTACGGTTCCGGACTAGCCTTTGGGACATCAATGGGATTGTCGAAATCAAGCAGCGCGGTGGGGAATGTCGATCGAAACGGAACGCGCCTCCGGGTGAACGAGTCCAGCCTGGAATCGGCTGGTTTTACTGGCGTTGCGATACAGGAAAATTGGGGTAATCATCACTTTCAAGTTGCCGGAGCCTATTCCCTGAGAGACGGGGAGTGGGATGGACAGCAGCTCGTACTCTCCAAATCCGGACTCCATACAACGGAGAGAAGTGCGCTCCGTGCAAATCGAGTCGGTGAAGAACTCTTGACCGGTGCATACTGGTTCAAATCAAAAGGAAGAATAATCGGGTTCCAGGGATCGGGAATATCATATCAAGACAGAAGAAGCGAAAAACCCATCCGCCGGGATAAAACAAGGAGTGTCTGGCTGCAAACGGACAATTTCCAACACGAAACGGCATTAGATGCGTCTGATAATCGGGCGCATTTCTCTTCCCTTCGTCGGGATATTTCCTTTGCGGAATTCGTGGTTGCTCATCGCTGGTATGCCCCGACTTACCGCGCAGAATATGCCGGTGGATTTGGCGAGTATCACGGTACTTCGAATGAAGAGGGCTGGTATATTGGAATGGAATCGAAGCTGGGCGACACCCGCTGGTACTGGTATTTTGACGCCTTTCATGAAATTGAAGGAACATCAAATCCACCGGGCTCAGGGACCGAGTGGTTACTGCGTTGCGACTGGCGGCCGCGATCACGGATGCTTATTACCGGCTATATCAAAACCGAATCGAAGGAAATCCCTTTCACCCAATCGGCGAATGGCGTTGTACACATCACCAATTTGTTGCGTGAGAAAAGGCATTACCGTGCCGAGTGGCGGTATCGCTGGGAATCCGGGAGAACCATCACTGTGAAGACGGATTATATTGTTACGGACTATTCTGAACGCCAAATTACTGGCTCACAATGGGCGTATCGTCTGACCTTCCCTTGGCGAAAACGGAACCGCTATCAGGTATTTTTAGTCCCGTATAATGTTGCGGACAGTGAGGCGTCTACATACTATTTCGTGATGCCGGTGTACGGTACTATGCAATTGATGCGACAGACCGGTTCAGGGCTTCTGTTTGGCCATCAATTGCGAATACAAATGTCTGATCAAGCCGAAATAACCATTTTTCATTTGCAACGCCAAGAGGAAAGGTCAATATTATACTCCGTCCTTGCCGTACAAATGGATATTGCTTTCTAATACTGTAGGGCATATATTCATAGCAACTTATCGGATATGCTTAAGAAACTACTTCAAGTCATCGGTTCTGGTGTGGTCTTTACGCTCCTGTTAGGGGCGCCGAATCTCTGTGCCCAGCAGCAGGCTCCCGCGCAGACGGTGACCGAGTTCCGCAATCTGAACGGGATGAATTATCTGTCCGCCTCCCGGTTTGCCGATATCTTCAAGGTCAAGACCTATTTCAACGCCCAGTCCCAGAAAATGATCCTTTATCTGCCGGATCAGCGCCTCAAATTTTCGGCGTATAGTTCATATATTATGATTAATTCGGAGATATATCATCTTCCCACCGAAGTCTTGCCCTCGAAGGATGATTTGCTCATTCCGGTCGCTTCTTTTGTGGATATTATCCAGCCACATCTCGGATTTACCATGCGATATGAGGCATCGGTACCGGAGTTACAGGTCAACTATGAACCGGTGAACATTACGAACCTCATTGTCGAAGAGAAAAAGAACGGGACCTTAATTCGGTTTCCGGTTACCCGGACATTTCGCGAGACTGAATATAAGGCCTGGCAAGGTAATGCAGGCTGGTTTTACCTAACAGTTGCCGGCGGGTATATCAATGAGCAGGAGCTGGCAGGTGCAGCACCCGGCGGTGTAATCCGGAAAATCGTTCCGATTCAGATGGACGGGTCGGTGCAGTTCTCATTCCGGCTGCGGGAAAAAATTAAGGATTATGAAATCTATCAGAATTCCAATCCCAGAGAAATCGTGATCAGTCTACGGAAGCCATCGTTTAACGGTTCCGTGGAGCTAAATGAGGCCAGAAACCGGTGGAAACTGGATCGAATAGTACTGGATGCCGGACACGGCGGTAAGGATCCGGGCGCTATCGGGCATGGCGGCATGTACGAGAAGCATGTCGTTCTGGATGTGACTAAGCGTGTTGGCAAGCTCATTGAAAAGAATCTGCCGGATGTGGAAGTAATCTATACCAGGAAAACCGATAAATTTATCCCGTTGCGCGAGCGGGCGAAGATTGCCAACGAGAAGAACGGAAAACTGTTTGTGAGCGTTCACGCCAACTCCAACGGAAATAAAAATGTTCGCGGATTTGAGACATATTTACTCCGGCCCGGAAAAACCCAGGATGCTATCGATGTGGCGGAGCGGGAAAACGCCGTAATCCGGTTTGAGGAATCCACCGAAATATACGAACAGTACGAAAACGAGCAGCTTATCCTTGCGACCATGGCGCAAAGTGCATTTATGAAGGAAAGCGAAGATTTCGCCAGCCTGGTACAGCAAGGCCTGAACCAAATAGTGCCCAGCAAAAACCGTGGCGTGAAACAGGCCGGATTTTATGTGCTCGTGGGTGCATCTATGCCGAATATTTTGGTGGAAATTGGTTTTCTCACGAATCCCAGAGAAGGGAAAAACCTCGGCTGGTCCGAGTATCGCCAGAAAATCGCCAACGGCATCTACGAAGGCATCCGGGATTTCAAAACAAAGTACGATCAACAGATTACGGAACAAGCATCTCTGTGAGTATTTCATCGGGACACGCTCCCCTCGGCATTTTTGATTCAGGACTCGGCGGACTGACCGTTGTTCGCAGGATTCAGCAGGTTTTTCCTGATTTGCCCATTCTGTACTACGGTGATACGGCACGCGTGCCGTACGGCACAAAAAGCCCCAAAACAGTCACGCGCTTTTCACGCCAAATTGTAGAATTCCTGATTGCACAAAATGTGCAGGCCATCATGGTGGCGTGTAATACAGCCTCGGCCACGGCGGTCCCGACGCTGAAGACCGAGTACGACATCCCAATCTATGGGATGGTGGAACCGGGCGCGCGTGCAGCGCTGAAAGCAACCTCAACCGGACGGATTGGTGTGATTGGGACAAACTCCACAATTCGTTCCAGTGTATACAAAACTGCGTTAACATCTTTGGACACCAGCCTTGAAGTTTTCGTGAAAGCGTGTCCGCTCTTTGTGCCATTGGTTGAGGAGGGCTGGGAGGACCATCCGGTGGCGGAAATGACTGCCAGGGAATACCTGGACCCGCTGATTGAAGAGAAAATCGATACGCTGATATTAGGCTGTACGCACTACCCGCTGCTTATCAACACACTGAAGAAAATTTTACCTGATAAAATCCATATCATTGATAGCGGGGTGGCGGCAGCTAACGCCCTCCAGGACGTTGTTGAATCTGCAGTGCCTCCCGAAAATAAGTATAAATATTACGTCAGTGATACGCCGGAGCGCTTTGCGGAAATCGGTGCTCGTTTCTTGGGGCGTCCCATGGAAAATGTGCGCTATTTTGACGTGGACCGCCCATGGACCCACGACGAAATTCAGTCCGCGCCACGGATTAAAATCGCCTGATGACAAACTATCAGGACACACTCCGATATCTGTATAACCTGAAGAATCGCGGGATTAAACTAAATTTGGATCGGGTGCTCCGGTTTCAGGAAGTGCTCGATTTTCCGGATCGATCGTATCCCTCGTTTCATATTGCAGGGACAAACGGTAAGGGATCCGTGGCTCATTTCCTCGCTGCAATGCTCCAGGCCGGCGGCAATTCCGTTGGGCTTTATACTTCCCCCCACCTAATCAGATTTAACGAACGGATTCGCATTAACGGCACGGCAATCCCGGATAAAAATATCGTGGCGTTTGTGCGTAAATGGCGGGACTTCATCGACGAGAACAATCTGACTTACTTCGAAACCACCACCCTCCTTGCCATGGATTATTTTCGGCGTCAAAATGTCGATGTGGCGGTGTTGGAAACCGGGCTCGGGGGACGGTTGGACGCCACGAATATCGTGACGCCGCTGGTGTCGGTGATTACGTCCATCGGGCTGGAGCATACAGAACAGTTGGGGAGCACATTGCCAGAGATTGCAGGGGAAAAGGCGGGTATCATCAAGGCAAAAGTTCCATGCGTGATCGGCGATATCGCACCAGAAGCCGAACAGGTTATCGTGAAAAGGGCTTCGGAACTCGAAGCGCCTCTTTGGAAAGTGATGGATGAATTAGATCCGGGAATTATCCAAATCTCGAATAGGGGGGAGACTGAATTTACTATTACCCGAGATGGACAGACCGAGAAAATCTGTCTCGCGCTAATTGGCCGGCAGGCTGCGGTGAATGCGGCAATCGCTCTGACAGCGCTGAAGGCACAAGACCGTTTTTACCTTCCCTGGGAAAAACAAAAAGAGGCCCTCGAGTGCGTAACTATCCCCGGGCGGATGCAGCAGGTGAGCGAATCCCCGCGGATGTATTATGACGTAGCGCATAATTATGACGGTATGAACCAGTTACTTACAAACCTGCGCATTCTGCATCCGAATTCGAATTTTCGCTTTTTAATGAGTCTCAGTGAATTGAAGGATATCTCTGACTTTAATACTATTATTCCCAAAGAAAATCCGGTGGGAATCATGACGATTGATACAATGCCGATGCATCCGGAAGACTATTGGCGGGAAGCGCTGCCGGAACACGAGGTAATCAATTATGGCCGCAATTGCGAGGCAGTGCAACATTTCCGCGATGATTGCTCCGCGGAAGATATTGGTGTGATTGCCGGGAGTCATTATATTGCAGAATCTGTATACCGGGTTTTTAATTTTTCCCTTGACTCATAAACGTGGTGTATTAAATTCACTGCACTAAGCATCCGGTTAACGTGTACAAAACGATAGAATTGTAAGCGGGACTCACCAACCATCACTTTTACGAAGAACCTTCTAAAACAATACAAATAATTAACACAAAACGGCGGCAAACATTATGAGTGCGACAGAGCGATTAGATATTAACGATCTGCAGTCGATGAATATCAAGGAACTGACCAAAATGGCTCAGGACCTGCAGATCCCCGGTTATTCGGGATTGAAAAAGCAGAATCTTATTTTTCGGATTCTGGAAGCTCAGGCGGAACAGGAGGGCCTGATATTTTCCAAGGGGGTTCTGGAAATTCTGGAAGACGGATACGGATTCCTGCGGTCACCGGATTACAATTATACGCCGGGGCCGGACGATATCTACATCTCTCCGTCGCAGATAAAACGGTTTGGGCTGCAAACCGGGCATGTAGTGTCCGGACAGATTCGTCCCCCCAAGGAAGATGAGCGCTTTTTTGCACTTCTCAGGGTAGAGGCAGTCAACTTTAAGCGCCCGGACGAGATTAAAAACGTCATGATGTTCGACAATCTGACGCCGCTCTATCCGGAAGAACGGTTTCAACTAGAGCACGATCCCAATGATTACTCCACCAGAATCGTGGACCTGATTTCACCCATTGGAAAAGGCCAGCGTGGTCTCATCGTTGCCCAGCCGAAGACCGGTAAAACCATTTTACTCCAAAAACTGGCGAATGCTGTAATTGCGAACCATCCGGACTCAACGCTGATTGTACTGCTCATCGATGAGCGGCCGGAGGAGGTCACCGATATGCAGCGCTCGGTAGACGCGGAGGTCGTCAGCTCGACCTTCGACGAACCGCCGGAACGGCACGTCCAGGTAGCCAATATGATCCTGGAAAAGGCCAAGCGGATGGTGGAGTTTGGTGAGGACGTGGTGATTCTACTGGACAGTATTACCAGGCTTGCGCGAGCACACAACGCCATAATTCCGCACTCAGGCCGGATTCTCTCCGGTGGTCTGGATTCCAACGCCCTGCACAAACCGAAGCGCTTTTTCGGTGCCGCCCGAAATGTGGAAGAGGGTGGTAGTCTGACAATTATAGCTACCGCACTTATCGATACCGGTAGCCGGATGGATGACGTAATTTTTGAAGAGTTCAAGGGCACCGGTAATATGGAGCTGGTCCTGGACCGCGAACTCAGCGACCGGAGAACCTTCCCAGCCATTGATATTAACCGGACGGGTACCCGCCGCGAGGAACTCCTCCTCAGCGAGACCGAACTGGCACGCGTCTGGATCCTCCGGAAATTCCTCCAGAAGATGTCTGTGGTGGAATCCATGGAATTCCTGCTGGACAAGATGAAGGGCACCAAGGACAACGACGAGTTCCTTCGGTCGATGAATCAGTAGGCATACCGGTTTATCAGATTGGATTTCTCTAATACCTTGGGTCTCACCTGGAGCGAACTGTTAACGTTATCAAACCAGTTTTTATAGCCGGATTTTTTGGCACTTTTTTTAAAAAAAGTGCAAAGAGAAAAACTTTCTGCTGCTTATCATCCATTGCCTTGACAAAGAAGGAAGGGCATTCTGGATATTACGAATAATCCAATCTTAATTGCTTTTCCAAGCCTCAATTTTCTCCTTTAATATCTCTCCTTTTGTCTTGATACAAAAGGAGACAAAAAATCAAGGCAGTGTTTTCAATTTTGTCCGCTGATGTGGCTCACTCAGGGCCAAAACTCAGTCATTTCATTCTCTCAGACAGCTGGTTCTGGCTGTTCTTCACTCGCCACCGCGGTGCCCAAAATTGAAAACAAGGCCAACCCAAACAACGAATAACTTTGCATTTTTGACCTTTTGCATCAGGACAAAAGGGCTGTTTCGTATTGTCACTTGATATTCAACCAAGCTCAAACGAACTTACGCAAGCTAAATAAAAACGGAATAAAACCATATGAGATTTGCCGATAGAATAGAACGAATTCAGCCATCAATGACGATGGCAATGAAAGATAAAGCCACCACCCTGCGGAACCAGGGAGTTGACGTCGTGGACCTGGGCGCTGGCGAGCCGGATTTTGACACGCCGAAGCATATCAGAGAAGCGGCCAAACGGGCCCTGGATGCAGGGCACACTCGATATACTAAAAACGTCGGAATTGACCCGCTTCGGGAGGCGATTTGCGATAAACTGAAACGCGATAACGGGTTGCAGTATAGCCCGAATCAGGTGATTGTCTCCAATGGCGCTAAGCATGTACTGTTTAATACGATGATGTCAATTCTGGGTCCCGGAGACGAAATTATTATCTTTTCGCCGTACTGGGTTTCTTTCCCGGAGATGGCGAAACTGACCGGCGCCAATCCGGTGATCGTGACTCCAGAGGAGTCTAATAATTTCGAACCGGAAATCGAGCAGGTCCGGGAAGCGATGACTGAAAAGACCCGGGCAATTCTGGTAAATTCGCCGACGAATCCGTCAGGAATGGTTTATTCCGAGGAAACCGTACGTGGATTGACGGATCTCTGCCTGGTAAATGACCTGTATCTGATTTCCGATGAATGTTATGAGCGGATTACCTTTGGAAGGGAGGCAGTTTCGCCGGCGAAATATGAGGAGAGCGCGGAGCTGATTATTACTGTTCAGTCCATGTCGAAAACTTACGCGATGACCGGCTGGCGGGTGGGCTACGCCGCCGGGAATGAGACGTTGATTAAGAACATGGCTACAATCCAAAGCCAGAGTTCCTCCCATGCAAACTCCATCGCACAGTACGCGGCACTGGAGGGATTGACCGGGGAACAGAGCTTCCTGGAAGAGTTTCGGAGCCAGTATTTGGAGCGCCGGGATTACATCATTGGTCGAATAGAAAATATCCCGAACATGACGTGCGTTAAACCTGAGGGCGCGTTTTATGTCTTTCCGAATATTGGTGGTTATTTTGGAAAATCGTACAACGACAACACAGTGAATAGTTCTTTGGACATGGCAAATTTTCTGTTGGACGAGGCGCACGTAGCAGTTGTACCCGGTGGCGCATTTGGTGCCGATGAAAATGTACGTATCAGCTATGCCACATCATTGGAGGAACTTGAACGCGGTCTGGATCGTATTGAGGCTGCATTGGAAAAACTGAATTAAGCAAAGAATGAAGGAGTAGAGGTTATGAAAAAAGGAATTCATCCGGATTACGAGATGGTGACTGTTACATGTTCGTGCGGGAACACCTTTCAGACCCGGTCGGCATCCGGAGATATGAAGGTGGAACTCTGTTCGGAGTGCCATCCGTTTTTTACCGGGAAACAGAAGATGATCGACTCCGCCGGCCGTATCGATAAGTTCCGCGCCCGGTACGGAGAGAAGGATGACAAGAAAAAGGCCGAGGCAAAGAAGTCCGAATCCAAGAAAGAAGAAGCCGCCGCTGAAGCCGAAGAGAAATAAGGTGCGATTTCGTCTTTTGCCGCTGCTGGTAATGGCGAAATCCACTATACTGGTCGGTGGCCAGGCAGTCATCGAGGGGGTAATGATGCGTGTTCCGGGTGGATACGCCACCTCCGTACGACGCAAGGACGGATCAATTACCACTGACCGAAACGAGTGGACGCCGCTTACGCAGCGATTCAGGTGGGCGCAGTTGCCGATTGTCCGCGGCGTGGTTGCGCTGTTTGAATCCATGAAACTCGGGATGGGCACCCTTCAGTGGTCAGCAGATATCGCCATGCAGGATGAGGAAGACCATCCGGAAGATTACAAAGAGAGCAAACTCGCTACATTTATAACCACAGTATTTGCCCTGGCGCTTGCTCTTGGGTTATTTCTGGTGGCACCGCTCTGGATCACCACCAAAGTCCTCAACATCGAAGAACAGATGCTGGCGTTTAATCTGGTCTCCGGTGGTTTCAGAATTCTGTTTTTCCTGATGTATCTCATCATTATCTCCCAAATTCAGGACGTGAAGCGCCTGTTTGAATATCACGGCGCCGAGCACAAGGTTGTCTTCAATTTTGAATCGGGGCTGGATCTGTCGTGGGACAATACCAAAAGATTTACAACCTTCCATCCACGATGCGGTACAAGTTTCTTGTTCATTGTTATGATTTCTGCGATCCTGATGTACGCACTACTCGATACAGTATTACTAGCCGTTCTCGGCACCATCAATCTGCCGATTCGCGTTCTTGGCCATCTGGTCTTTTTGCCATTAGTTGCCGGAGCGTCCTACGAGGTTATCAAACTTACCAGTGCAAATATGGACAAGATTTTCTTTCGGGGATTGGCCAAACCCGGACTCTGGCTCCAGCGGATTACCACCAGCGAGCCGGATGAGAGCCAGGTTGGCGTTGCCATCACCGCCCTGGAGAATGCATTCGGCGACGAATATACAGAGTATGCCGGCAAGGAATATGTTGCGGAGGCGGTGGCATGAACAGCAACAACCTTGCAGAACTCCTGGAAAAGCTGGAGAAAGTGGAGGATCGGTATAATGAGATTACCCACATGCTTTCCGACCCGGATGTGATCGCTGATACGAACAAATTCCGGGATCTCTCCAAGGAACACAACGAACTTTCAGAGGTTGTGGAAGCGTACAAGCCGCTTAAGGAAATTAATGATCAGATTGAAGAGGACGAAGAAATCCTCGAGAGCGATGACGATGAGTTGAAGGAGCTTGTACGCGACGAACTGGACGAGCTGAAGGAACAGCGGGAAAAGATGGCGCAGGATCTCCGGATGATGCTAGTGCCCAAAGATCCCAATGATGAAAAGAACACTATTGTCGAAATCCGTGCTGGAACCGGTGGCGACGAAGCGGCCTTGTTTGCATCGGATTTGTACCGGATGTATCGGCGGCTTGCTGAAAAGAGCGGCTGGAAAATTGAGCAGCTCTCCAGCAATCCAACCGGAGTCGGCGGATACAAGGAAGTGGTGTTTGCGGTTGCCGGTGAAGGTGTCTACGGAACCATGAAATTCGAGAGCGGCGTTCACCGGGTGCAGCGGGTCCCGGAGACCGAGAGCAGCGGCCGGATTCATACCTCAGCAGCCTCAGTCGCCGTCCTCCCCGAGGCGGAGGAAGTGGACGTGGATATTGATCCCAATGATCTGAAAATCGACGTGTATCGTTCCACTGGTCCCGGTGGGCAGAGCGTCAACACCACGGATTCGGCAGTCCGAATTACCCACGAGCCGACCGGACTGGTCGTCCAGTGCCAGGACGAAAAATCTCAGCACAAAAATAAGGCAAAGGCACTGAAGGTGTTGCGCTCTCGTCTGTTGGCAAAGAAAGAAGAAGAACAGCAGCAGCAGCGGGACGCACAACGGAAGTCCATGGTGAGCACCGGCGACCGGAGTGCCAAAATTCGTACTTACAATTTCCCCCAGGGACGGGTCACCGATCACCGGATCAACTTTACCACGCACAACCTGGACAGCGTTCTGGATGGCGACCTTAAGGAAATTCTGGAACAGCTTAAGGTCGCCGACCGCATGGAAAAGCTGGAAGCGGTGTGAGTGGGTACCATAGTTTTATCATAATAGCCAATTTGTACAGTGGAGACGTTACATGATAAACCAAGCACCAAGTGTGTCATCCCGAGCGGAGTCCCACCTGGTCGGGACGCCGCCGAGGGATCTCGTCGTTTCTCCTCAATACCATTATTACTATGGGATTTAAGAAAGTTGGACGCAAAGTACGAGGAGGTTCTTCGCTTCGCTCAGAATGACAGTTTTTTTAACCTCACACAGCCTCCATGTAGCGTCTCTATAAAAACAGTTAATACTGCTTAGATAACATGTCCGAAACTACCACAGAACAAAAAACCTGGCGCGTCCTCGACCTGATAAACTGGACGACGGATTACCTCAAAGAAAAGGGATTTCCTGCGCCACGGAGCGATGTGGAGTGGTTGCTTATTCATGTGTTGGATTGCGAACGAGTGGAGTTGTATACCGATTTCGAAAAGCCGCTTCAACCTGGAGAACTCAGTGAATTCAAGGCGTTACTGAAGCGACGGCTCAGCCATGAGCCGGTGCAATATATCACGGGCGAGACAGAATTTATGGGGTATCCATTTGCGGTGAATGAATCGGTGTTGATACCCCGGCCGGAGACGGAAATACTTGTGGAACATGCCGTGGATTGGTTAAGGGAAAGAGAATCATCCGGAAGCAGGGTGTTGGATATCGGCACCGGCAGCGGTTGCATCGCCGTCAGTTTGGGGAAACTGGTTCCGGGAATAGAGGTTACGGCATTGGACAATTCGCTGGAAGCCCTGGACGTAGCAAGGAGTAATGCTGAGCGTAATGGCGTCGCTGAGCACATTGAATTCCGGGAGCAGAATATTCTGCAAACCGCTCCACCAGATAAATACGATCTCATCATTAGTAATCCCCCGTACGTCGCCAATAATGAGATAGAGGGTCTACAGGAGGACATCCGGAAATATGAGCCAGAAAATGCTCTTGTGGCTGGTGAAGAAGGACTCACATTTTATCAATATTTTGCGAAATATGCGCACCAGTGGATCACCGATGGTGGTCGATTCATGCTGGAGATCGGCGGGACGCATCAGTCGGAGGCAATCCGGGAACTTTTTGCAAATGATGGCTGGTCAGATATTTCAATCATTAAAGATTATAACGAACAGGATCGGATTGTAATAGCCGTACCGGAGTAATTCAGCAATTTTGTCTCGCAATTCGCCACATCGAATCATTCCAAGCCGGGATTCCATAAGTTTTCTGGGTATAAATCCCGCGTAAAATAAATTAATAAAACTGATAAAATTGTATTCTGCCGACCCTTTTAGGGTTGGTAAACCCTGAAAGGGTCTCTTTTGACGAGGGTTCGTAGCCAACGTTAGATTGACCTCACCATGAGTCTCCCGACTATGGGATGGGGCGAATCCCGAGTTTATTGATTAAGGATTTTAAGATGTTTAGCATTGCCAGTCCATCGTCGGGCTGATAGTGCTACTCCCTTCAAAAATATCCGTTTATTTTCCATCTCCCGTTTGTTTGCCAAGCTGCGAAATCCTATATTTTACCTTGTGAATCGAATAATCGCCTACATAAAACTGACGCGTCCGCTGAATGTGGTGATTGGGATTTTGGGCGTTCTCCTGGGCGCTTACCTTACCGGTGATCTTCGGATTGCGGCGGCACTGTGGTGTGCGGTCATAACGGTGATAACCTTCACCGGGGCCGCCAACGCCATTAACGATTATTACGATTACGAAATTGATAAAATTAATCGCCCCGAGCGACCTCTGCCTGCTGGTCTGATCCCTCGATCTCATGCCCGGATTTTTGCATACGCCATGTTCACTATCGGAGTCGTTTCTTCAGCGCTGATTTCATCGCTGGCATTTGCTATCGCTGTCGGCTCTGCCGGGTTCTTGGTTGGCTACTCCAGGTGGTGGAAGCGCCAACCCATCTTTGGGAACGTTGTTGTGGGACTGATGATCGGGGTCGCGTTTGTCTATGGTGCCGCCGCGTTCGGGGATCCCTGGGCAGCTTGGCCTCCGGCGTTTATGGGGTTCCTGTATACCTGGGGGCGCGAGATAATTAAAGACCTGGAAGATGCCGAAGGAGACGCATCACTGGACGCAAAAACCTTACCGTTACTTGTGGGGGAATCCAGAGCAAAATTTTTCTCAAGTGGTCTATTTCTTCTGTTGATTTTTGGAGTGCTCGCCCCCTATCTTATGAACATCTATAACACGCTTTATTTGATCATGGTGGTGGTAGGCGTCGATGTCCCGATACTCTACATTACAGTTCAGTTGTGGCGGTCGCAATCCTCTGCAGACTATCGCCGTTTAAGCCAGATCCTAAAGGCTGATATGTTCGTCGGTCTGCTGGCAGTATTTGTTGGAACTTTTTAACCTAAAAAATCACGGATTAGCATACAATTATGTCAGAATTTGTTCATCTTCATAATCACTCAGATTACAGCCTGCTGGACGGCGCATTCTCCGTGGACAATCTCGTCGGCGCGGCGGTTGAGAATGATATGTCTGCCGTGGCCTTGACGGAGCATGGCAATCTCTTTAGCGCAATCCAGTTTTACAAGAAGGCGAAACAGGCCGGCGTCAAACCGATTTTCGGATGCGAGTTGTACGTGGCACAGAAGTCCCGGTTTGAGAAAAAAACCACTAATCGCGGGGGCTGGGGTTACAATCATTTGGTAGTGCTGGCGAAAAATAAGACCGGCTGGAAGAATTTGATGAAGCTGGTCTCCTTTGGCTATCTGGAGGGGTTTTATTATCGCCCGCGGGTGGACAAGGAACTGCTCAGGCAGTACAGCGATGGTCTGATTGCGTCTGCGGCGTGCCTGAAGGGTAGCGTGCAAGAAAAGATTCTGGATGATGACTACGAGGGCGCAAAGAAAGAGGCTCTGGAGCATTACGAGATTTTCCAGGGGGATTACTTCCTGGAGCTACAGCGACACTTCATAGAAGCTGAGGACATTGTTCGCGAGGGGCTTAAAAAGATTTCCAAAGAGACCGGGATTCCGATGATCGTGACCAACGACAGTCACTATATGCGGAAAGAGCATCACAACGCGCATGATGCCTTAATCTGTATTGGCAGCGGAAAGTTGATCACGGACCAGAAGCGCATCAGTTACGCGACGCCGGAATTCTACTTTAAAACACAGGATGAGATGTTCGACCTGTTTCCGGACGATATCGAGGCGATGGAGCGCACAGCGGAAGTCGCCGAAATGTGCAACGTGGATATCGAAATGGGCAACCTGTTGTTGCCGGAGTTCCCAATCCCGGAAGATGAGGATGTGAAGGAAGCCGATGGCTACCTCCGAAAATTGACCGAGGAGGGCGCCCGTGATCGTTACGGCAGTATGTCGCCGGAGATTCAGGAACGGATGGATCATGAGCTCGGCATTATTGAGAATATGGGGTTTGCCGGATATTTTTTGATTACCCGGGATTTTGTCCAGTATGCCAGGGATAAAGACATCCCGGTGGGACCGGGGCGGGGATCCGCAGCTGGCAGCTTGGTTGCCTACGCGCTTGAAATTACCGATATCGATCCCCTGGAACACGATCTGCTGTTTGAGCGATTCCTGAATCCCGAACGTGTCTCTATGCCTGACATCGATATCGATTTCTGCTACAATCGCCGGAACGAGGTGATCGAATACATCCGGGATCGCTATGGTGGAGAATCCGTTTCCCAGATCATCACCTTCGGAACTATGAAAGCCAAGGCGGTCCTCCGGGATGTGGGCCGGGTACTCGGCATGTCCTACGGCGAAGTGGATCGCATCGCCAAACTTGTTCCGAATACGCTGGGGATATCTCTGGAAGAGGCTATCGGTCAAGTGAAAGAACTTCAGGAGGTAGAGGAGCAGGACGGCGATCACAAGAAACTCATTGAATATTCCAAGGTGCTGGAAGGGATGCACCGGCACGCCTCCATTCACGCCGCTGGCGTTGTGATCGCACCGGGTGAACTTACCGATTACGTTCCGCTCTACAAATCCACGGACGGCGACGTCACCACCCAGTGGGACATGGTAAACCTGGAAGAAGTCGGCCTGCTGAAGATGGATTTCCTCGGGCTTCGCACGCTTACGGTCATTCAGGATGCCGTGGATATGGTGCGGGACAGCCGCGGCATAGAGATCGATATCGATGAAATTCCCATGGATGATCAGAAGGTCTACAAGACCTTCGCCGACGGCAATACCACCGGAGTATTCCAGTTCGAATCCTCGGGGATGAAGGAGTATCTCCGGAAGCTGAAGCCGAATGCATTCGAAGACCTCATCGCCATGAACGCACTGTATCGTCCGGGCCCGATGGATATGATAGACGATTACATCGCCCGGAAGCACGGAAAGGCGGAAGTCGAGTACATTCATCCTTCGTTGGAACCGATTCTGGAAGACACGTATGGCATTATCGTCTACCAGGAGCAGGTGATGCAGATCGCGCACCAGGTGGCGGGATTCAGTCTGGCCAAGGCGGATATTATGCGGAAGGCCATGGGCAAGAAGAAGCAGGACGTGATGGACAAGCTGGCATCCGAGTTTGTGGACGGCGCTGTTGAGAACGGTTTGGAAAAGGCGACGGCCGAAGAAATTTTTGATCACATCGTCAAGTTCGCCCAGTACGGATTTAACAAGAGCCACAGCACGGCATACGCCCAAATCGCCTATAAAACCGCCTATCTGAAAACCTACTATCCCGAGGAATTCATGGCGGCCAACCTCACCAGCGAGATGACCGATACGGATCGGGTGGTCATCCTGACCAACGATTGTCGCAAGATGGGTGTTGAGGTGCTGCCGCCGGACGTCAACTCCAGCGAGGCAAATTTCTTTCCCAGGGATAACGCGGTGGTCTTCGGCCTGAACGCCATCAAGAATGTCGGATTAAAAGCGGCCGAAAATATCGCTGCCGTCCGCAAGGAAGACGGACCGTATGAATCCATCTTCGATTTCGTGAAACGGGTGGATCTCCGGTTAGTGAATCGCAAAGTGCTGGAGAGCCTGAACAAGGCCGGCGCCATGGATTCGCTCCCGGGCAACCGGGCGCAGCGGGATCAGATTATCGAATCCGCTCTGCAATTCGGCCAGCGGTACCAGGCCCAGATGGACGACACCCAGGTGGATCTGTTCGGCACTTCTGCCGGTGGTGTGGAGAGCGTGATTAGTACGCCGTCTCTCCCGGATACGCCGGAGTGGGGCGCACAGGAGCGGATGAAGGAGGAAAAAGCGCTCATCGGATTTTACCTCACCGGGCATCCGCTCCAGAAATACGAAGATGTGCTCAATGCCTTCAATTCCATCGATATGGCTGACCCGGAATCGGTCAACGGGAAGGAGAATGTTCGGGTCGGCGGTATGGTTTCCGATATGAAGATCCATTATACCAAGCGCGGCAACAAGGAGATGGCGTTCGTGACCCTGGAGGGACTACAGGGCCAGGCCGAACTTGTGGTCTTTCCCGATACGTATGCCGAAACGAAAAATATCCTGAAGCCAGATAATATGATTTTTATCGAGGGGAGACTTTCCGATCAAAACCGGGATGACGACGAAATCAAACTCATCGCGTCCAAGATAATCCCGCTGGAACAGGCGCAGGAAAAATTCGCAAAAAATCTGCATATCAGCGTTGAAGTCGATAAAATGAAAGTCACCGATGTGGAAGATCTGAAGCGGCTCACCGCCCGGTTTGACGGCGATTGCGGTCTGCTGTTCCACATCAATACCGCCACCCAAAATACCCGGATCGTCCGGGCCAACAGTTTTACCATCAATCCGGATCAGCAGCTCATCAGCCGGCTGCGAAATCGGTTCGGCACCGAGAACGTCTGGTTCGACTGATGATTGCGATTCTGCAGCGCGCCACCGACGCCCGGGTGGAGATCGACGGGAACACCACGGGCGCCATCGATCACGGTTTGGTTATCCTGCTGGGTGTGTTCGAAGGCGATACCGGGGAGGACGCCGATTATCTCGCCGATAAATCCGCCAACCTGCGGATCTTCAACGATGAAAACGATAAGATGAACCTTTCGGTCAAAGATGTTGGCGGCAGCGTGCTGGTTGTGTCACAATTTACGCTGTGTGCAGATACAAGAAAAGGGCGCCGACCGAGTTACATCAATGCGGCGAATCCGGAAGTGGCGGACGAGTTGTACGAATATTACATCGAGCAACTCCAGGACGCCGGAGTCCCGGTGGAGAGTGGAGAGTTCGGCGCCATGATGGATGTGCATTTGACCAACAAGGGGCCGGTCACCATAATCCTGGACAGTCGGGATCGATAATTACCGAGGGGGTGAAGACCCTTATTGGATTTGGATAGAATACCCCGCCATAAATGGCGGTGCTCTTCAAAAGGAAATTAATAGTCCCCGGCTTCAAACCGGGACAAAATACATTGAAGCCTAACAGGGCTTTAAAATCGGATAAATAAATGAATAGAAAAATTCGCGTCATTATTGCCAAGCCAGGCCTGGACGGCCACGATCGGGGTGCCAAGGTCATGGCAAACGCCTTCCGGGATGCCGGGATGGAGGTTATCTACCTCGGGCTCCGCCAGACTCCGGAGATGATCGTGGATGCCGCGGTGCAGGAAGACGCAGACGTTATCGCCCTGGGAATTCTCTCAGGCGCTCATATGACCCTGTTTCCCAAAACATTGGAGTTAATGAAAGAGAACGATCTGGACGATGTACTCCTTACAGGCGGCGGAATCATTCCCGAAAAGGACATGCGTGAACTGAAAAAAATGGGCGTTGGGGAGCTCTTTGGCCCCGGGACACCGACGACTGACATAGTCGATTACGTTAAATCCTGGGTCAAGGAACACAGGGAAGCGGGATGACTGACCAACTCAAAGATCCGGCGGCGTATCACGGTCGCATCACAGACTGGCCGGAAGACGAGCGTCCCAGGGAAAAGCTGGCCAAGCTCGGCCCGGATCAATTATCGGTGGCAGAATTGCTGGCCATCGTCGTGGGCGGCGGCACCAGGAAGATCACCGCCGTCGACCTGGCAAAGACCATGCTGAAACAGTCCGGCAGCCTGCATAGATTGGCCGAATCCAGCATCGGCGACCTGAAAGATTATAACGGGGTTGGCGACGCCAGGGCCATCACGCTCCAGGCAACATTCGAACTGGCACGCCGGCTGGAATCCCAACGCAAGAGCCGGGAGAAAATATCAGTCAAATCGCCTAAGGATATCGCGGGGAAATACATCCCGCTGATGCAGAACCTGAAGCACGAAGAGTTCCGGATTATCATTCTGAATAATTCCAATTACGTGGAGCGGGATGTTGTAGTGAGCAAGGGACATCTCACCGCCAGCCTGGTGCATCCCAGGGAAGTCTTTAAATTAGCCATTGCCGAAAGCGCTGCCGGCATCATCCTGTTGCATAATCATCCCAGCGGCAATCCCGAGCCGAGTCCCGACGATATCAAAATTACGAAAAAATTGCGCGAAGCCGGGAATATGATGGATATTCCGGTTCATGATCATATAATTATTGCCGGCGACGATTATACGAGCTTCGTAAATCGCGGTCTCATTTAATCTTGAAATGGTTTATTCCTCTCACATATTAGCGCCTATTACCAGACAATCTCTGGATGCCGCTCTGGGAAGTCACTCTGAGCCCGTCGTGAGCCGAGTCGAACGACCTGTTGAAGAGCGACTTCCCCTTTCAGGAACATTCGCTAAATTCAAAACCTAACGAATACCATAGAAATTTATCATGGCCAATCAGGATAAAATCGACGAACTACGCAAACTGAAGGAAGAAGCCAAACTCGGCGGCGGTGAAGATCGGATCGAGCGCCAGCACGAGAAGGGGAAACTGACCGCCCGGGAGCGGATCCAGCTCCTGTTCGACAAAGGCACCTTCGAAGAGATGGATATGCTGGTGACCCACCGGTCGCATAACTTCGGGCTGCAGGAGAAGAAATTCCGGGGCGACGGAGTGATTACCGGATACGGCAAAGTAAACGGCCGTGAAGTCTTTGCCTACAGTCAGGATTTTACGGTGCTCGGTGGTTCCCTCTCGGAAGCACACGCCGAAAAGATCGTCAAGATAATGGAGTTGGCCATGAAGACCGGCGTGCCGGTCATCGGTTTAAACGACTCCGGCGGCGCCCGGATTCAGGAAGGCGTAGTGAGCCTAGGCGGGTACGCGGATATCTTCCTGCAAAATACCCTGGCCAGCGGCGTTATTCCACAGATTTCAGCCATCCTCGGCCCGTGTGCTGGCGGGGCGGTCTACAGCCCGGCGATCACCGATTTCATTTTCATGGTCAAGAATACAAGTTACATGTTTGTCACCGGGCCGAATGTGGTGAAAACGGTGACTCATGAAGAGGTCTCTTCGGAGGAACTCGGCGGTGCCATGACCCACGCTACAAAGAGCGGTGTGGCGCATTTTGCATACGATAACGAAGTTGACGTCATCGAAGGAATAAAACATCTCCTGGAATATATCCCCCAGAATAACCTCGAAGACGCTCCGGGGATCGAGATCTCTGATACGGCAGATCGAATGGATGAAGATCTGGATACGCTGGTACCGGACAATCCCAACAAGCCGTACGATATGCACGAAGTAATTACCCGGATTGTTGATAAGAAATCGTTCTTTGAGGTACACGCAGATTACGCTAAAAACATCATCGTGGGATTTGCGCGGCTGGACGGACGCTCCATTGGTATCGTCGCCAACCAGCCGGCGGTTCTGGCTGGAGTGCTGGACATCGACAGCTCAGTAAAGGCAGCGCGATTCGTCCGGTTCTGCGACGCGTTCAATATTCCGCTGGTCGTCTTCGAAGACGTGCCAGGATTCCTCCCCGGAACGGAACAGGAGTGGGGCGGGATCATCAAGCAGGGCGCTAAACTGCTTTACGCTTTTAGCGAGGCTACGGTCCCGAAAGTGACGGTGATTACCCGAAAGGCGTACGGCGGCGCATATGACGTGATGAACTCCAAGCATATCCGGGGCGATATGAACTTTGCGTGGCCCACTGCGGAGATAGCCGTCATGGGCCCCAAAGGAGCTGTCGAGATTATTTTCAGACGCGAAATCGCCGAGGCGGACGATCCTGAAAAAGTAACGGAGCAGCGCACGGAAGAGTTTCGGGAAAAGTTCGCGAATCCTTATATTGCAGCCGAACGCGGATTTATCGATGAAGTTATCGAGCCGCACCGAACGCGGCCAAAACTCATCGCGACACTCAAAATGCTGGAAAATAAGGTGGATTCTAATCCCCGGAAGAAACATGGAAATATTCCATTATAAAGGTTAGAAGTATGGTACTTTCACTCGAATATGTTAAAGAACACGTAGAAGCAAATCCGGATTCGCCCCTGTTTGCCTATTATGCAGATCTTCTCCTGCAGGCAGGGGACACGGCCGGTGCGTATCAAACCTGCAGCGAAGGGCTGGAGCATTATCCGGAATTTGCCACTGGATGGTATATTTTCGGAAAGATTTCCCAGGCCAGAGAGGAGCCGGAATTTACAAAGACTTGCTGGATGAAGGCGCTCTCTATGGATCGGATGGCACTTCAAGCGGCGGAAGATTTACTTCAGTCAGAAGATCTGGATCTCTCTCCGGAAGAAATCCGATCGGCGGCACAGGCAATATTGACGGTAGACAGTGAGCATGGGTTAGCCCGGAAGCGGCTGGATGAAATTACGACGCAGGAAGAAAAGGAGGCCGGGGAAACAACCGATATTCCGACCTCCGAAATGGCGGAAACCTCAAAAGTATCAGAAGAGGGAGAAGGGGAGGCTGCTGAAAGTGCCCGGGAGGAACTGACCGAAGAATTACCTGCCGAAGAACAATCTGAAAAAGAACAAGCCCCGGACGCTCCATTAAAGGGAGCGGAAGTGCAGGAAGAGCCGGAAGATTTTGAGGAAAATGAAAAGGAAGAGGTGCCGGCAGAGCAGTCCGAAGACGATTTAGTCAAGGAAGCGTTCAAGGAAGCCTATAAAGACCAACCGAAATTTCAACCGCCGGAATTCAGCGGGGAAATGGCATCTGAGGGGAAAGAGGAAGATGAGATTGAGTTTAGGCGTCCGGAATTTGAACCGGAGACGATTGATAATGAAGCGGGAGAAATCGACGAACCAGAGGACATTGATAAAGAGGTTGTAGCGGAAATTGCCCGCAAAAAAAGTGATGACGACGAAGAGATAAACTTCGACGATTTTGATGTGGAGCGGGAAGAGATTGAAAGCGTGATGAATGTCCTGCGAAATCGCCTGGGAAAGGATTTTGACCCCTCGGAAATCTCACAGGAAACCATCGACGAAGTCCGCGCAGAACTACGCGGACGATCTGAGCCGGATATGACTGATGAAGAATTGGCAGCAGATTCTGACACCGGGAGGAGAGAAGAAGAACCGGACGATAAGATCACAGTATCGGAAGAAGGTGACAGCGGACCACTGGTGGTGCCGGGGCCTGAGGAGACTACAGGGGATGAGTCGTCTATGGTTACAAACCGGTCCAGCATAAAGATTACTTCCCGGATGGCTACGTTCACCTTTGCCAACGTCTTGAAATCCCAGGGATTGTACGAGCAGGCGTACCAGGTGCTGGACCTGATGCGCGAGAAATCCGACGAGATTGACCGGATCGAGGAAGAACAGTCCGCGCTGGAGCAACTGATCGAAGAACGCCGGCAACAGAGGCGCTCTGCGGAATAGATGCCCACCGAACTTTCTATTGTCATCGTCACCTATAATAGTGGCAAAGATATCGATACCTGTTTGGATTCCGTATTCCGACAGGCGCAGTTTTTCAACGCCGAAATCATTGTCGTTGATAATAATTCCCGTGATAATACTCTTGAAGTAGTTAACCGGTATCGTGAGCAGTCCACACCACTGATTACTATTACCAATGAAGAAAACCGCTATTTTGCACCCGCTGTTAACCAGGGGCTGGATATGGCATCCGGCGGTTACCTATTGATTTTGAATCCGGATACCAGGTTGGAGCCGGAAGCACTGTCGCTGTTGCTGGGGTATATCCGGGGCGACCGAAAAACCGGAGTGGTAGCGCCCCAGTTGGTGAATCCGGACGGTACAATTCAACCATCCTGCCGGCGGTTTCCAAGGCCACGGGACGTTGCTTTTAACATCTTTGGAATCAACCGGATATTTTCGAATAGTGAGTTCTTCAACGGGTGGAAGATGGGGGACTTTGACCATCGACAAATCCGGGAAGTGGATCAGCCGCAGGGCGCTGCATTACTGACGTCAAAAATTGTGCTGAATAAGGTAGGCGGGTTCGACGAAGATTTTCCCATGTTTTTCAACGACGTGGACTGGTGTTTCCGGGTGAAACAGGCGGGATACCGGATCGTATTTAATCCCCAGGCCAAAGTCGTCCACACCAAAGGCACCAGCGTGAACCGATACAAAGTCCGGATGGTTATCTTTTCCCATGTGAGTTTCTTTCGGTTTTTCGAGAAACATTACGACAGAGTACACCAACAACTATTTAATCTGATGGCCGGTATGCTCCTTTATTTCAGTATCCCGTTTCGTGTGGTGGGGATTTGGGTTCGAAGTCTGATTGAAAGACTGGGATAGGGTATTAGGTATAAGGGTATAGGGGATTCGGGCGTAAAAAAGCAGAGTCTCCCGCTTAAAGTCCGCGAAGCGGGTTTAAGCGGAGGTTCAGAAAAGAGGGAGAAAGGTCTCGTTTTCACCAAACACAACTCACCCACTTGTTCTCCCTCTCTTCGAAAGAGAGGGAGAGACGTGAGGTCGAAAGGGGTAGAGCAACGTTCCACTTCCTCTTCGGAAGAGGAAGGGGACAGGGGATGGAGTTGTGTTGTTGGTGCAGAAGAGACAACACTCCCTAAACCAGCATGAGCCCGGTCGAATGACCGAGAACTACCAACACGAGATGCATTACAGCACTGGACAAAGGACCCGTGGCGTATTTAACTATAGCACTCTAACACGGTAACACCATAGCACACTGTTACTTGCCCCGCAGGGATCCCTTTGGGAAACACCTGAACACCCAAACACTGTACACTGTGGTCGGATTACAATCTTTTTTGGTTTATGGATAATACGAGTTAAATTTATGCATATAATTTCCGTCGTTTGTGTCAGGTAAAGAATGAGAGAGAGGATCCCATGCTGTCTGATAGATTAGTGAGACTTGTGGAACGGCAGGCCGAGCGCCTGGAGCGACAGTGGCTGAAGAACCTGCAGTCGCATCCGGCGACGCCATCGTATCACGACAAAGATGATATTGAGTTAACTCGGAATGTGCGGGAGGTTTATAACCATCTCGGCAAGTATATGAACGACGAATATGACCCGGAGGAACTGGCTCATTTTCTAATGGAAATTGGCGCCCGGCGACGGGAGGAAGAAGTCCCATTAAGTGAACTCACGTTTGCAATTATTCTGGCGCGGAGGAATCTCTGGGATTTCATTATGGGCGAAGGCATTATCACCTCCAGCCTGGAGTGGTACCAGGTGAACGAATTTTGGCAGCGCGCCGCCAACTTCTTTGACAAGAATATCTATTTTATTGTTCACGGATATGAAAATGCCGAGGAATTTAAGCAGTCTCCTAAAGATACCATTTCCAAACTGCTCCATGCGTTTTCACTGGGTATTCTCCCGGAAGTCGATAAACAAAAAGTGTCACAGGCCTGACCGCTGGCACCACCGGATACCAGACCCGTACTGCTGACTGACCTTGGTAATGTCCTGGTCAAGGTCAATCGGGGTGAGGCGCTCAACACATTGGAGGATATTCTCCAGACGCCGCGTGAGCAGCTACTTCCATTCTTTGAAGATATCCATCCATTACATCGTGAACTCGAAACTGGTGAGATCGAACCGGACGTATTTCTCCGCAGGATGTCGGAAGAACTAGGTCGATCGGAAACAATTGAACTTAACCAGGTTCGCGGTATCTATGGCACCAGCTTTTCCCGGATGGAGGAAACGATTCAGACCATTGATGAATTTCGACCGGAGATCCGCGTAATTATGCTCTCCAACACCAACGCTATCGATATCCCGTACATCGAGGAGCAGTTCGGGCTTGTCAGCTGGGCGGATGATGCCATCCTCTCCTACCAGGTCGGCATGCGCAAGCCGGACCTGGAGATATACGACTATGCCATCGATGAGTACGAACTGGATACAGAGCAGACGGTTTTTATCGATGACAAATCCGAAAATATCGACACAGCGCGTAAAGCTGGTTTGCGCGCGGAGATCTATCAGTCGGCAGCCCAGGTACGGGAACTGCTGAAAAAATTGGCATAGCCAGGCCTTTTCGCAACACTCAACATTTCACCCGGTAAAATTCTATGGAACAGACCCTCACCATCCCGGAAATATTAAACCGGTTCGAAGGCAGCAAGCCGTTCCGGTATAACGTGACTGCCAAGAAGGATTATCCCCGCAAGAAGGCTCAATACGCCGGTTTTCCCAGCGATGTGGATAGCCGGCTGGTCTCTGTGCTGAAACGCCGCGGCATTGACGAACTCTATAGCCATCAGCGGGAATCGTACGACGCTCTGGCAAATGATGAAAACATCGTCGTCGTCACGCCCACCGCATCCGGGAAGACGCTCTGTTACAACCTCCCGGTGATGCAGACCATGTTGGAGAACCCGTCCGCACGTGCGCTCTATCTGTTTCCTACCAAAGCGCTCTCCCAGGATCAGATGCACGAACTCAACGAGATGATCACCGCGCTGGAGGACGAGGAGCCGGACAATCCGGATCTGGAAATCAAGACCTTCACGTACGACGGCGACACGCCGCAATCCGCCCGGAAGGCCATCCGTTCCCAGGGACACGTAGTCATCACTAACCCGGATATGCTCCATACGGGCATCCTGCCTCATCACACTAAGTGGATTAAACTGTTCCAGAATCTGGAATACATTGTCATCGATGAACTGCACTACTATCGCGGTGTGTTCGGGAGCCATCTGGCGAACGTGATACGGCGGCTGAAGCGGATCTGCAATCACTACGGCGCCGATCCGAAGTTCATCTGCTGTTCCGCAACCATCGCCAATCCGCAGTCGCTGGCTGAGCGGATGGTCGAGGAGGACTTTCATCTCATCGATAACAATGGTGCACCCCACTCCAACCGGACGTTCTACTTTTACAATCCGCCGGTGGTGAATAAGGAACTGGGTATCCGGGCAAGCTACATCAAGCAGGCGCGGAACCTGGCGCGGCCGTATCTGGAGAACGACATTCAAACAATCATTTTTGCCCTGAGTCGCCTGAACGTGGAGGTGCTCACCAAGTATTTTAAGGACAAGTTCGGCCGGAAACTCGGCGAACCGGAGAAAATCGCGGGGTATCGTGGCGGCTATCTTCCAAATTTACGCCGGGAGATCGAAAAAGGCATTCGCGAGGGCGAGATCACCGGCGTGGTCAGCACCAACGCGCTGGAGCTCGGTATCGATATCGGAAGTTTGGATGTCTGCGTCATCGCCGGCTATCCCGGCACCATTGCCAGCACCTGGCAGCAGGCGGGACGCGCCGGCCGCCGGGGCAAGGACTCGGTGACCTTCCTGGTGGCCCGGAGTAATCCGCTGGATCAGTATATCGTGACCCATCCGGAGTACTTTTTCGAGAAATCGCCGGAGAACGCGCTTATCAATCCCAACAACATTACCATTCTGCTGGGCCACATGAAGTGTGCGGCGTTCGAACTGCCGTTCAAAGAGGGCGAAACCTTCGGTGCTATCGATTATGATGACGTGAAGGCCATGCTCGAATTTTTGCAGGAGAACGGTGTAGTGCGGAAGATGGGCAATCAGTGGCACTGGACGGAGGATTCGTATCCGGCGCAGAACGTCAGTCTGCGAAGCATTGCCGAAGAGAACTTCGTCGTGGTGAACCGGGACGACGATAACCGAATCCTGGCGGAGGTGGATTATACCAGCGCACCGCAGACCATTTATCCCGAGGCCATCTATCTTGCCGAAGGGAACCAGTTTGTAGTGGAAGAACTGGACTGGGAAAACCGGAAGGCGTATGTCCGGGAGACCGACTCGGACTACTTTACCGATGCTATCGACTATACCAATGTGCGCATCCTGGACGAATTCGAGGACAAGTTTTCCGGCGAGATCCAGGTAGAGCACGGGGAAGTCCATGTGGTAACCAAATCCGTGGGATATAAGAAGATTAAATTCTATACTTCGGAGAACGTGGGCTACGGCAAGATCGAACTCCCGGATCAGGAGATGCACACGACGGCGTACTGGTTTACCATTCCTGAGCGATTATTGGAACAATTGCCCTACCAGCGCGCCGACCTCATCGATGGCATCCTGGGGATGTCCTATGTACTGCACTACGTGGCATCCCTGAGTCTGATGTGCGAAATTACTGATATTGATCGCGCCATTGGGGACAAATCCGCCGAGTGGTACGTTCGAAGCACTGGATTTGAGCGAGGCGTCTACTCCTCGCCCAACGGCGCCGAGGGCGAGACTGAAATGAGCGCTAGCGAGTTGCAGCAGTTTCAGCCGACCATCTTTCTGTATGACAACTACCCCGGTGGCGTCGGATTCAGCCCCGAACTGTTCGACGAGCACGATATTCTCCTGCAGCGGGCGCTGGACGTTATCAGAGATTGCCAGTGCGAAGAGGGCTGTCCCAGCTGCGTCGGCCCGACCAAGGAAGTAGGTGTGCGGAGCAAGGAAGTGGCCATCGGGATTTTGGAGCGGATAATCGAAAAAAAATAGCACGCAGATGACGCTGAAACAACGGATAACCGCAGATTAAACGGCAGAAAAGATTAACAAAAAAATTACTCAGAATGAATAGCCCCGGCTTTTCCCAGCGGGATCCCTGTGGGGTAAGCCGGGGATAAATGAGACCCCAACAATTAGGGGCTTCAGCCCCCGTAAAAATTGGAATCAACTCCATGCACCTTAAAATCAAACCACTCAACGATTCAGTTCGCGAATACTACGAAGATCACGGGCACTTTCACGACGGCGATGCGGGGCTGGACCTCTACTGTCCTGAGCGGATAGTCTTCGAACCGGGCGAAACCAAACCGATTCAACTTGGCATCGCCTGCGAGAACGAGGAATATCGCCCGTACTGGCTCATGTCCCGGTCGAGCATCTCCAAGACCCCGCTCCGGATGAGCAACGCCATCGGACTCATCGACGCCGGCTACCGCGGCGAACTCATGGCATACTGCGATAACATCAAGGACGAACAATACACGGTAGAGGCCGGACAGCGGCTGTTTCAGCTGGTCGCCATGGACGGCTCGCCAATTCACTACGAATTAGTTGATGAACTTTCTGATACTACCCGGGGCGCGGGTGGGTTTGGGAGTACGGGGCGGTAAGAAGGTGACAGAGTTGTTGGTAGTCCCCTCTTCAGAGGGTGTCGGGTTTTCTATTTGATGTAGTTTAAAAAAACCGCTGAAGCGGTGACTACCAGCAAGATCGGAGTTTTGTTTAAGGAGATTATTTACATTTATCGTATTGAAGGAATCAACTAGGTTCTATGTACGAATACAGAGATTTATCTCCGGAGGAGCGAAGGGCGATTGTAGAAGCTCGTAAAGCAAAAGGTTATCCACCACATTCTCCCCCCGCATCCTGATTGGGAGGATCAGAAGTACTATTTAATCACTGCAGCATGTTACGAACACGACCATTTATTGCGCAGGGAGAGAAGAAGCGAATTATTCCAATTATGGACAGACCATTACGACAATTCAGATTATAAATTATACGGATGGGTAGTTTTATCAAACCACTACCATTTACTTGCGAAAATTATCGATTCTACAAATTTTGGGTCAAAAATTGGGCGAATTCACGGGACAACATCCTATAAATGGAACAGGGAGGACGGATTAACAAGAAAACGCAAAGTCTGGTATAAATACTCTGTTCGGGTGATTCGATCTAAAAAGCATTTTTATACGACTTTGAATTATATTCATTTTAATCCAGTGAAGCATGGTCACGTTGAATCTCCATATTTATGGTCAAATAGTAGTGTGCATTGGTATCTGGGAAAATATGGGAGAGAGTGGCTTCAGAGTTGTTGGATTGATTATCCGGTGCGTAATTACGGGATGAAGTGGGATAAATATTGAAACTATTTGTATAGTCATGATTGAGAATGACAGACCAGTTGGTAGTGCCTCTTCAAAGGGTAGCCGTTTTCTCCGAAATGATGCTTAAAAAAAGAACCGCTAAAGCGGTTACTACCAACCGGATCGGAGCAAGAGAGTTGCTGGTAGTTCTCTCTTCAGAGAGTTTTGTTCATTTTTGAGGGATATCTAAGAAAGGAAGAACCGCTAACGCGGTTACTACCAACCGGATCGAAGTGAGTTTGTTGTTGGTAGTCCCCTCTTTAGAGGGTGTCGTTGTTTTTTAAAAAGGTTGTTGCAAAAATACCGCTGAAGCGGTGACTACCAACAAGATCGAGTTTGTACGGCTCTCCCAATTGGAATAACCACCCGGAAGTGTTAATTTATTTGCTCAAGTAAGTATCTAATCCGACGACGGAGGTTGTGACCAAATGACGTTGACACTCGATTTCTCGAATATTTATCCTTTTATTCCTGAAAACGAACTCGAAGAATTTACTGAGAAAACTCGTCCGGCATTTAATACCGTGTTGAACAAATCCGGTGCGGGGAATGACTTTTTGGGATGGCTGGATTTGCCTCAGCAGGATCCCGGAACTCTTGAAAGAATTCGGGAAATCGCCGGGAAGATTCAGAACAAAGATGCCACACTGGTCTGCATCGGCATCGGCGGATCGTATCTGGGTCATAAGTCGGTGATCGAAGCACTCCGGCCGCATACCGATCGAATTCTGTATGCCGGACAAAATATCAGCGCGGATCACCTGCAGCACATTCTGGATGTCATCGAAGAGCGGCAGGAAGTCTATCTGAATCCCATCTCCAAGTCCGGCACCACCACCGAGCCGGGGATTGCGTTTCGTGTGCTGCGCAAGTGGCACGAATCGCGCTACGGGGAGCAGGGATCAGCATCCCGAATTGTGGCAACGACCGACAGTTCGAAAGGTGCTCTCAGAGAATTATCCGACCAAAAAGGCTACCAGACATTTGTTATTCCTGATGATGTGGGCGGCCGCTATTCCGTCCTGACACCGGTGGGGCTGTTTCCCATTGCTACAGCCGGCATTGATATAGAGCAACTCTTGACTGGCGCGGATGCCATGAGAAAAAATGCCACGGTCGATTCCATGGATAACCCATCACTTAGGTATGCAGCTGTTCGGGCGGCACTTTACGAGCAGGACAAAGCGATCGAAATTCTTTCCACGTTTGAGCCGCGATTACAGTACTTTACCGAATGGTGGAAGCAGCTGGCCGGCGAGAGCGAAGGAAAAGACCGGGAAGGACTCTTCCCGGCTTCTGCTGTGTTCAGCACAGATCTGCACAGCCTGGGACAGTGGATTCAAGATGGTCCGCGAAATATTATGGAAACGTTCCTGACGGTGGCAAACTCGGATAATGCTATTACAATCGAAGAGTCGGACGAGAACGCCGATAACCTGAACTATCTCGCCGGCAAGAGTTTTGACGAGATCAACGAGAAAGCATATCAGGGAACGGCACAGGCGCATACGGACGGCGGTGTGCCGAATCTGATCGTGTCGGTGGATAGTTTGTCCGAACAATCCGTGGGAGCGCTGATTTATTTCTTTGAAATGGCGGTGGCAATTACCGGATATCGGATGGGCGTAAACCCCCTTAACCAGCCCGGTGTGGAGGCGTACAAGACGAATATGTTTCGGTTGCTGGGAAAGCCGGGTGTTGAATAGCACGCAGATTGGCGCGGAAACAACGGATGAACACGGATAAAAAAAACAGATCAACCGCAAAGACGCGAAGACGCAAAGAAGATTAAACACTGAAAAACACGAAAACACTGAATATCGAAAAACAAACAACTAACGACGAACTACGAACTACGAACAAAACTCGCTAAAGTGGGGACTACCAACACGATCACTCTTCACACAAGGCTATGACAGTTTTTAACAATAATACATTAACACGGTAACACAATAACACATTTTTGTGTTACTCGAACACTCGTCCCGGAGGGATCCCTTTGGGAAACACCTGAACACTTGAACACACTATACTATGAAAACCCATAAAACGCTCCTGGTTCTGCTCGTTCTTCTCCCGACCGTAATCCTCGCTCAACAGTCGTTAACTGTCTTAACCTTAAACGTCTGGTCCGGCCTGGATTACGAGGGCGTCTGGGAGATGGGTGAGTATGAGAGCGAATCCCAGCGGAATCAGCGGTACGAGATTTTGGTCAGGGAGTTAAAGGATCTCGCTCCGGATGTCATTTGTCTTCAGGAGGTGAATCCGGTGCCGGAGTATGCCAGGCGGCTGGCGCGGGAACTCGATTATCAGGCATACGGTTTCGTCGGGATGGGTGGAATTCACCTGGGCCCGGTTGGCATTCCGGTGAATTTCCGGGAGGGGGACGCAATCCTGGTGAAAAAGGAATTCGCCGTGGAATCTCTGGGACGCAAAAAACTCTCCGGCGGCGGAATCTCCACCAACTGGATTACCCTTCATCTCGAGGAGATTAATCAGATTATGGGGCTGCGAATATCCAGAGATGGAGATACCGTTGATGTGTACAACACGCATCTCCACGCTGGACCGGATTATGCCGGAGCGCTGAGGGATAAAATCCGGGCTTTGTGGAAAAGTCAGAAGATTACATCGGAAAAATTCACCTTGCTGCGGGACCAATTTCAGGCACACCAGGATCGCCGGATGCTGGAGATCGGTAAGGCGGTTCGGTTCATTCGTAATCATTCGAAATCCGGCCACCCGGTTATCTTTGCCGGTGATTTCAACATGAGACCGGAATCCGGGGAGGCCGACGAATTGACATCACTGGGGTTTGTTGATACCCACGAGCAGGCAGGTTCCGGTCCCATGTATACGTGGAATCCGCTGGAAAACACGAATATCAAACAACATTATCATCGTCCGGACTATGACGCTCCAATCGCCGATCGGCTGCGGTGGTACGCGGATATGACGGCCAGGCGTATCGACTACATCTGGTTTAGGACAGAGGAGGGCGACATGAGCGTCGAGCGCGTTGCATTGTTCGGCGATGAAGCTCAGGGAGGCATCCATCTGTCAGATCATTTTGGCTATGTTTCCGAATTTGTACTGGAATAGAAAGAGTTGGTTCGAAAGGATAACGAGATGAGCAAAGTACCGTTTACAGCTGAAGATTTGTATAAAATCCATTTTGTTGGATCTCCGGCGATTTCCCATGCCGGGGATGAGATCGTATATGTGGACAAAACAATTGAGAGGGAAGAGCATAAAAAGTATTTCAGTCACCTCTGGATGGTGAAAACCGATGGCGAATCGGAGCCCAGGCAGATGACTTTTGGCAAGACGAAAAATTTCATGCCGGAATGGGCGCCGGATGACTCGAAAATCGCATTTATCTCGGATAGGAACGAGGACGTTTCACAGATTTTCATTTTGCCACGGGATGGAGGCGAGGCAAAGCAGTTAACCGATCTCGACCGGGGAGAAATTAAGGAGTTTGCCTGGGCGCCGGACGGCGAAAAAATTGCCATTGTCTATGCTAAATCCACGGCGCCGACGGATGACGATGGCAAACCGGAGGAGCGCGTCGTCCGTCGTATCACCAAAAAGTGGTGCAAAATCCAGGGCAAGGGATTCATCGATAACGAGTACGGACAGATTTATATTGTCGATACCAATACGGGCAACGCGACGCAACTAACGGATACCGATTACAACCATGGTTCGCTGTCGTGGATGCCGGATTCCGATGCGATAGTCTTTGGAGCTAATCCGACGGAATCGGAGGATTTCGACCTCAATGGTGATCGGATCTACATCCAGCGACTGGACGAAGAAACCGCCCGGGAGATCCCAAGACAGGATGAAGGCCCGGCATCCCTGCCCAAGGTATCTTCGGACGGTAAAACAGTAGCCTACGTGGGGCATACTGACCCCGATGAAGCGTGGGGCGCAGCCCATCAACATCTGTGGCTGGTGCCGACCGACGGCAGCGCGCCTCCCACAAACGTGAACCCGGATTTCGGGCGCACCATCGGCAATAATTTGATTCACGATATGGGCGGGCCGCCGGTCCAGGCTGCTCCCATCTGGTCCAGTGACAGCCAGTATGTGTATGTGCCGGTTAGTAATGAGGGAAGCATCCACCTTTACCGGTATTCGGTAGCAACGGGGAGTTTTGAGGCGGATGTGCTGCAGAGCGGCGATCTGACCTCGGTGACGTTTGACGATGATCAGAATGTGATGGCGTGTATACGGGCGAATGCGGTCAAGCCGGCTGAAGTGCATATCCGTGATTTGCAGACGGATACGTGGAGTCGTCTCACTGCTCATAATGATGCATTGCTGGACGACAGGGAAGTAGTAAAGCCGGAAGAATACTGGGTTGATGGCCCAAACGGGAAAATCCAGAGCTGGATTATGAAGCCTGTTGGTTTTGAAGAAGACAAACAATATCCAAACGTGATGGAAATCCATGGCGGGCCGCGCTGCATGTATGGCGACGCGTTCTTCTTCGAATTCCAGCTGCTGGCATCCAGAGGATATACGGTGTATTACTGCAATCCCAGTGGAAGCCAGGGCTACAGCGAAGAGTTTGCCCGCTCCATCACCAACGACTGGGGCTCCAAAGATTACGTGGACTGTATGACCGTTGCCGAGTATTTTGCCGAGTTCGATTTCATCGATCCGAAGCAGGCGGGCGTGACCGGCGGGAGTTACGGTGGCTATATGACTAACTGGATCATCGGCCATACGGATCACTTCAAAGCAGCGGTAACGCAACGTAGCGTGGTCAATCTTGAAAGTATGGCCGGGACCTCTGATTTCGGCTTCGCTGACAAGATGGAATTTGGCGGATACATCTGGGAGAACCCGGAGGGTTATCGTAGGATGTCGCCGTTGACTTATGTGAATAAAATCGAAACACCGCTGTTGATCATCCATGGGGAACAAGACCTGCGCTGTCCTGTGGAGCAGGCGGAACAGCTGTTCACCGCGCTGAAGATGCAGAACAAAACCGTGGAGTTTCTCCGGTTTCCGGAGGAGTCGCATGAGCTCTCGCGGAGCGGCCGGCCGGATCGGCGGGTCGTCCGCCTGGAGGCCATTTGTGATTGGTTCGACAGTTATGTAAAGTAAAATAATAAATGATGGAAATAATGAACCGACGAAAGGAGGAGAATTATGCCAGAACTCCTGAACGATGATGCCATTGAGGAAAAGTTAGGCGGACTGAACGGATGGGAACAGGACGGAAAGAAAATCACACGAACCTTCGAATTCGATGATTTTATCGGATCAATGGAATTCGTCAACAACCTGGTGAATCCCGCGGAGACCATGAACCACCACCCGGATATCGAAATCAGTTATAATACGGTGACCCTGTCTCTGACTACCCATAGCGAAGGCGGACTGACAGAAAACGACTTTGAACTGGCCGGACAGATTAACGAAATTGCTGCCTGAAAGTATGGAGCGAAAATTAAACGCCCAAAAGATGCCATCCCGTCCGGACGGGTTGGCATCTTTGGTTTTTTGAACGGCGAGAGTGTTGTGTGTGCTGGGCCGCCTGTATTTATAGAAATTTAAACTCTTTTAAAACCGGAGCAAACCATGCCCAAAACCATCATGGGAATAGACATCGAAACTGTACCGCAGCGGGAATATGGGGATTTGTCGCCGACGGTAAAAGAATGGGTCGATAAAAAATTGCTGAAGATCAACGCCTCCAAAGAAGAGGAGGACGTTTGGGATTACAATAAACTTGCGAGTCTGGATGGCGACCTGGGGCAGGTGATCTGCATTTCCATGGGATTGTATGACGAGGAAACGGATACGATCCGCCTCAAATCGGTGATTGATAAGGAAGAAAGGTCCGTTTTAGACGGATTCAACGAGGTGATAGGAAATTTCCGGGGCGATTACCTGCACTATAACGGACTGAGTTTTGATATTCCGTTCCTGTTGCAGCGCTATGCATATAATCAAATTGAAGAAGCCGACGGGCGATTAAATTCACTAGCCCGCTATCGTACCTCGCCACACTTCGATCTGATGCAGGTTTGGGCAAACTGGGATTACACCAAAATGAAGTCACTGAATGTGCTGGCCAACATCGTGGAGATGCCTAATCCCAAGGATGAACTCGACGGTTCCATGGTTTACCAGTATTTCAAAGAGGGCAAATTGGATGCTATCCGTCAGTATTGCGAGTTCGATACGGCAACCGTGGTGAATCTGTATCACAGGCTCATCGAAAAGCAGGATGTGATTCCGCTGGAACGGTATGAGTTTTCGGGGGAATAGAATGATCCGGGATGCAAGATAAGCCTTCGAATGAGATTCCAAGGCTTATAGGATCCTCAGTTGCCGTTATGAAGTCAGGATAATAAGCCTCGCAATCTCATTGCGAGGCTTTCAATTTGTTTACATAATTTCTTATTCACGTCTCTACATGAGTTCTCTGAATATTTCAGAGTATCCTGCCTACTATTTATCACAAAGGGCAGTATATTTTATCGAAACCTGCTATAGCCGGAGGAACAAAATTTTTTCTAGCCCTACATGTTTCAAAGCGAAATGTAGGGTGAACTGTATATAAAAATTGTAACCTACCGTCGCAATCCTCATCCAAATCCATTACATTAGCGATTTGTGAAAATACAAGGAGACGAATGGCGTCCATAACCGAATCCCTGGGAATGAACCGTGAAGTGATGGCGCTGTCCGGCGCTCGCTTCGTGGATGCCTTCGCCAACAGTATCCTGATTATTATCCTGCCGCTATACGTGGCCGAGATTCCATCTGAGCATCTGGCTTTCCCTGTTGAAACATTGGTCGGAATCCTCATCGCCACGTTCGGTTTAGTGAGCTCATTCAGCCAGCCATTTGCCGGACGGGCCAGCGACCGGCTGGATCGCCGGAAGATTTTTATTGTATCCGGGCTCCTGCTGATGGGCGTGGCAACTTTCGTGTTCGTCGAAGCGGAGCAGTTTCTGCATCTGGTGCTCATCCGGGCGACGCAGGGGCTCGGATTTGCGCTGACCATTCCCGCGACGCTTTCCCTGATGTCCGAATATACGGAGAAAAGTTCACGCGGTGGCGCCATGGGCATTTTTACGACCATGCGGATGGTCGGCTTCGCCACCGGACCGGTGTTGGGTGGTGTAATCCAGGTGCATTACGGGTTTAAGACTGCATTTTATGTGGTTGGATTACTCTCCATACTAGGAGCGGGAATAGTCTATCTGATGGTGCGGGAACCGGAGAAACTGGAGACCGAGGCTGCTCAAGCCCGGCAACTTCCCAGCTTCCGGGATTCGATTTCCAAAGAATTTATCATCCTCGGCATCGCTTCAATTATTATGGCCGCTGCGATTTCTATGATGGTGGCACTGGAGAATGAATTCAACCACCGGCTCTCCCAAACGGCAATTGGATTTGGATTGGCCTTCTCAGCGTTAACAATAAGCCGCGTCTTTTTGCAGATTCCGCTGGGGAAGGCTGCGGACATCTGGGGCCGGAAAATTGTAATTATTCTAGGTTTTATCGTCCTAGCCCCCACTACTCTCATGCTGGGATTCGTGCAGACGACCGGCCAGCTGGTCATGGTGCGGTTGGCACAGGGCATCGGGATGTCCGGGATCTCGGCACCGATCTTTGCCATCGCCGGGGACAAGGCTAGCGAAGGGAGTTCCGGCACCCAAATGAGCATTGTGACTATGTCCTTTGGTCTCGGTATCGCCGGCGGACCGGTCTTGGCCGGGGTGATGTCCGGCTATGTCGGCTTTCAGTCACCGTTTATTGTTGGCGGTGTTCTTTGCCTTGTAGCCGCCTGGTTAGTGGGGCAATTTGTGACGGAAACGATTGTAAGATGAATGTTGAACTAAAGAATTTCCAATATCGAATTTCGAATTTGCCAGAGCGAATTAAAAAATCATTTCTCAAACACAACTTATCCTCTTGTTCTCCCTCCCTTCGAAGAGAGGGAGAGACGTCTTTTCAATTCCAAAGATCTTCGTTCTCCCTTCCTTTTCGGAAGAGGACAGGAGCCCAGTCCCAACGGGATCCCGATGGGGAGGGATGGAGTTGTATTAGTCCAAGAGGAAATATTTGGATTTCTTCAATATGCTATTGGTTGGGGCAGCACATCCCACAGGGCTTCTTCCTAAGGGCCCCCATGGGAAATCCGCCGAAGGCGGTGAATATCAACCGGTGAAACCGGTGGTGAGGGAATACGGATATGCTCCGACAACCCCAAAGGGGTTGAATATTGTTCTGAAACATCACTTCAATCCCTTCAGGATTGTTAGGGGTTTGGCATTTTTGACCCCGAGTTGCACTCGGGGCTATTCATCTTGAATCCCGGAGGGATTCACTTCCGGCGTAAAACTGGTCGAATTCGGTCGCTTGCTGCCAATCATCATTTTCGGTATAATGTAATCGATGAACTTCACTGATTACCTCCAATCGAACTGCCCAATCCTGCTGGATGGCGCCATGGGAACGCTACTGGATTCCCGCGGATACGATCTCCCGGCACCGGTCTGGTCGGCAAAGATATTGGAGGAAGAGCCAGAGGCCATAACCAATATCCACCGGGAGTATCTGGACGCGGGAGCGCAGCTCCTGACGACGGCGACATTTCGCACTACGGAGTACGTGTATCAACAGGTGGGTACACCGAAAATTGCCAAGGATTTGAATAGTCGGGCTGTCCAATGTGCCAGAGATGCCATTGGCGATCAGGAGAATCGGTTTGTCGCCGGATCAATTGCTCCAATTGAGGACTGCTACCGTCCCGATATGGTGCCGGAGAGGGAAACGTTGTATTCAGAGCATCGTAAGCAGGCGGAGTGGCTTGTGGATGCTGGCGTGGACTGCCTGCTGTTTGAAACCATGAACAGTATCGGAGAGGCAGCGGTTTGCGGTCGGATTGGGGAAGAATTAGGCACGCCAACTTTTATCTCTTACACCGCAAATTCTGTTGATACCATCCTCAGCGGGGAACCGGTGAGGGATGCCATGGAATCGGCGGCACAATTCAATTCACTGGGAGTGCTTATTAACTGCACCCGTCCGGAGATTACGGCCGCTATCCTCAGTCAATATTCGGGAACTGTCGATATGCCATTGGGTGGATACGCCAATTTGGGACTCTCGAATCCGGAGCAGGGCGGGACGATTTCCGGGACGCTCGCACCCGAAGAATACGCAAAAATCGTTTCCCGTTGGCCTATCGATAACCTGGCATTAGTTGGTGCCTGCTGCGGTTCGACGCCGGAGCATATTCGGGCATTGGCCGACTTGTTCAGTTGAAGTTCAACCAAGCGAGGTCGCTGGCGGATTTGGCCATAGTATTACGTATTTCGTATTGCGTAATTTAACTGTCAGCAACGCTTGAAGCGGTCACCGTCAGGAGGAAGTGTTGTACATAATAATCGTATTAGAAATTTTCAAGTCATAAAGAAGTTACAATGGCCAAAATAATCTTCACCAACATCCCGGAACCGAACCACTTGTTCCCGATAATTCCGTTTGGGCAGGAGTTCGTGGATCGTGGACATCGTGTTCAATTGGCAACCGGAAGGCAATTCAGACAACTTATCAGCCAGGCCGGGCTGGATTTCGCTGAGATAGGAGTTTTTGAAGATTTTACCGTGCGCAACTCTCCGGACGGTTTCGAGGATCTGTACGATTCGCTCATAAATATTACGAAACAATATGTCGAGGAATATCTGTCACTATTCCGGGAGACCGAACCGGATCTTATTGTTACCGGGAGCCTGGATTACGGCGCCGCCATTGCCGCAGAAAATTTCGGTGCACCATGGATTGTGCTGGCGAACAACCCGGGAATGCTTGAGCCGGAGGGAAGTTTGCCGTATACGGGGCGTGGAATATCCGGGGCCGGTATTAAAACGAATATTATCCGGTATTTCCACCGGCGATTTCTCGCAAGGTATTCTGAGCCGCTTAATCAGATACGTAAGAAGCAGGGGCTCGACCAAATTGAAAATCCGTTCACGACCCAAATGGTGCGGGCCGACGAGTACCTGGCGCTGGCGTTTCAATCGATGGAGCCGGGAGAGCCGGCATTTCCAGATGTGGTGGATTTTGCCGGGCCGGTCTGCTGGAGACCGGACGGAGATGGTAGCGATTGGGATTGGATAAATGGTTTGCAGTCGCCGGTGGTGCTGGTGCCGCTGAACGAGGTTGATACCCCGGACAATCACGTTTTGGTAAAACGATTGGTTGAAGGAGTGGGCGATACAAACCTTTCGGTCATCATCGAATCAGAGAAGGAATTTCAGACAATCAATTGGCCTGAGAATTTCGTGAAAAAAGATCGATTACATCTCGATTCTCTTCTTCCGGAAATTCATCTGATGATTCACCGCGGAAATTATTTAGCATATGCCCAGGCGGTTCGGGAAGGGCTGCCGTCTATCATTGTTTCAAGCAATGCTGAGAGTCGGGAAAACGCTGTCCGGGCGGAACAGGCGGGCATTGCAAAAGTCACTGATATCGACGGATTCCGCTCCGGCAAGATCGGTGAGATGATCTCGGAACTCCTCCGGGAGCCGCTTTACAGGATGATGACCGAGCGGCTGAAGGAGCAATTGCGGGGGCGGGGTATTGCGGGGGAGGTCGCAACGAACCTGATCTCTCGATATAATTTTTAGGAGCATCTCTCCTTCACGATTTCTGATAATTTTACGCAGCAAAACAAGCGATAACCAATTGATATAATTGAATGTAGAGACGTTCCATGCAGGCTGTGTGAGAATGCAATTTCAAGAGGTTTTTTCTCATGGTTCCGGGAAATTTTCTGTGTCATGAAAACCGTATTAACCCATTGTTATTGTTAGCTGTAGAGACGTTTCATGAAACGTCTCTACAGAGAGAATAATCCAGTGTTTAGCACTTATTTTCTCCTTGTTTTTTTGTTTTCACACAGCCTCCATGGAACGTCTCTACCGGACGAATTCGCCAATGTCTCGCCTGTAATTCCTTGATAATCTGTTTTCGCGCAGCCTGCATGGCACTCACTACAAGCGAAATTATTTAGTTTTCATAAGTGAGATTAACAAAGATGCCATCTCTGCCGGAGATGGCATCTTTTTATAACTATTTTACTTTTGTCTTCACCTGTCAGATACCCTACATTACGCCTTTCCCGGAGCAAATTTATGTCTGATATCAAACGACAATTACAACAGTTACACGGATCGGGTGACCCGTCCGGCGGGAACGGTACGTCGTCGATTCAGGAGAAGCTAAACCGGTTGTACAACCGTTCCGGCGAATCGGGGGGCACCGCCGAAAAGTATTTCCCGGAGGAAAACGTCCGCCGGGCGTACAAGCGGCTGGAGGAGTTGGTTCCGGGTGAGTATATGAATACCCCCGCCGGTGATATCTACCGGGCCCGGACGACTTACGATGCGGATTATATCCATGGAAATTGCAGCATCGATGAATATTTCGATATCGACATCAGGCGATTGTTCGAACTTGGGAAGTTGAAAGATACGGAAGTTCCGGAACATTCCGGGGGGCTGTTCCTGGATACGGAGGCATCAGGATTGAGCGGCGGCACCGGCACGTACGCATTCATGATCGGGCTGGGATACTTCCATGAGAATGAATTTGTCGTGGATCAGCTGTTCGTGGATAGCTATGCCACGGAGGAGGGGATGCTTGATCTGCTCCGCGAATATGTGAAGGCATCCGCGTTCCTGGTGACATTCAACGGGAAGAGTTTCGATATCAATCTCCTGAATACCAGGTACGCCATGCACGGACAGGCGAGTCCGTTCGACGATATGCCACACCTTGACCTGCTCCATCCGAGCCGGAATCTCTGGGATCTGACCCTGGAGAACTGCAAGCTCCAGACGCTGGAGCGGGAGATTCTTGAGTTTGCCAGAGCTCACGATACGCCAGGCGAGGAAGTACCGGGAATCTACTTTGATTTTATCCGTACCGGAGATCCCTCGGAAATCGCCGGCGTTTTCGAGCACAACGTACACGATATCGTTTCATTAGTTTCGGTCACGATAATGTTAGAGCAAAATTTCCGGGAGATACGATCTATTCCCACCGAAAACGGCTTGACTATGTTTAGTCGCGCAAGGATCTATGAGCGCCGGCACGATTACGAAAATGCCATCGAATGCTACACAAAGGCACTGGAACAGGATCTCACGAAATCCCGGCGATTTACCGCTCTCGGTAATATTGCAGCCCTCCATAAAAGGGGTGAGAACTGGGAGCGTGCAATCTATCTCTGGGAAGAACAAATTGAAGTGATGCCGACATTTGCACTGGAACCGTACGTGGAGTTGGCGAAATATTATGAGCATCAAGAAAAAAATTTTGTAGCGGCAATGGAATATGTGAATACAGTGATTGAGCAACTGCCCGGGCACCGGGAGGACGAGCTGGCAGCGTTGGAGCACCGTCTGAACCGGTTGCGCCGGAAACTGGAGCGTGATGCGTGAATGAGAAATCAATTAAAATGGTCAAAATGATCATTAACCCGACAGCTGGTGGCGGAAAAGGCCGAAAGGAACTCGAGCATGTACTGCGGGTGTTTCGGAGCCACCGGATTGAGGTGGAGCTGGTGGTGACCGAATACCACGAACACGCCATCGAAATTGCCGAACAGTCCCAGTTCGAGGAGTATGATGCGGTGGTGGCAGCCGGAGGAGACGGGACGGTCTATCATGTGATTAACGGGCTGATGCGGCATCCGGAAAGTGATCGGAAGCCTTTGGGGATTATCCCGCTGGGCACGGGAAACGCCGGCGCATGGGACACGGCAGGTGTCCGGGAGATCAATTCGGCAGTGGAGACCATCGCAGGCGGGAAGACGCGTTGGGTGGATGTGGGTACTTTCCTGATGGATCACCGGACGTACTATTTCCTGAATGTTATCGGGGTAGGATTTGTGGCGGATGTCGGCAAAATCGCCGTCAAAATGAAACGATTCGGGGAAATTGCGTATACATTCGGGGTTCTCTGGGAAACCTTGTTTCTGAAGTCGCACCATATGCATTTTGAGATGAATGGCGACGTATTTGATCTCCAGGGAACGTTCGTGGAGTTTTGTAACACCCGGTATACTGCGGCCGATATGCTAATGGCACCGGATGCAAAAATCGATGATGGGTATATAGACATGGTGGTGTGCAAGGCATTGAACCGGCGCCGGCTACTTACTGCCTTCCCGAAGGTGTTTAAGGGGACGCATACAGAGATGGAAGAGATTGACATTCACAAAATTAAATCCGTAAAACTGTGGACAGAGGAGCCGAAAGTTTTAATTCCCGATGGGGAAATATTTGGCCGGACACCCATCGAGGTCGGTATTGAGCCGGGCGCGCTGGAAGTGTTCAACAGGATGAGCGAATGAAAGAACTGTTCCGCTGGATCGTCACGGTGTCTCTCTACCTCTGGGGTGGATTCTGCGGTGTACTGTTAATTTTGACGATTTTGGTTGCCGCACTAATCCTTCCTGTCGGAAAATACGAGGGGCTTATTATCCATGGGTGCAGGATTTATTTGGCACTCATGGGAATACGCGTCACAACAGAGGGAAAAGAGCATTTTGATCCCGATGAGACGTATATATTTATGGCAAACCATATCAATATTTTCGATGTCTTTGTGTTGGGGGGATACATCCCCGGCGTGAAGCGAGGTGTGGAGGCGGCGGAACACTTCAGCTGGCCGCTCTGGGGATGGATGGTGCAGCGGTTGGGGAATATACCGATCCAACGCACACAGTTGTCCGAAGCAATGAAAAGCTTGGACACCGCGGCCGAGGCGGTGAAAAAGGGAATTTCCATCGTCATCCTGCCGGAAGGACACCGAACCCGGGACGGAGGATTTCAACAATTTAAGAAAGGGCCGTTCCACATGGCAAAGTCTGCTGAGGTGCCGATCGTGCCAATGGGAATGTCAGGTATGTGGGAAATCAAGCAGTATAAAAATCCGCACTGGAGACCGGGTACGATTCATATCCGGTACGGAGAGCAGATCCCTGTTGAATCCATCAAGGAATCCGGCGTCGAAGAATTACGCGGCATTACCCGCGATGCCATCGGTGGGTTGATTGATTACGATGAGAGGCCGAGAAGATAGGGTTTTACTAAAAGCGTGTTATGGTGTTATTGTGTTAAAGTGTTAAGGTTGTGCGTTTATTTATCTCAACTAGACTCTTATTTTCCATGGCGAATTAATCTTCATTTTTTTTCGTTGTTGGTTGTTCGTAGTTCGTCGTAATCACAAAAAACCGTTGAAACCTTCCTAATCCTGGATGAATGAACACGGGACTCCGGACAATTTAACTGTAAGTCTCTACAATTCGGATAAAATAGATTTCGCCTGCGTCTCAATCGCCCTGTACAACGAACAACCAACCACGAACCACAAACATTTTCTCCTTTCTCCTTTTTCCCTATACCCCTATACCCTTATTCCTAATCCTCATCCGGTCGGACAATCTCATATTCGCTGGTGATCTCTGCGGTACTTTCCAGCATGGCGGAGACACTGCAATACTTATCGTGCGATAAGTTAATTGCTTTTTCGGCGTCTTTTTCTTTTAGATCGGGGCTGGTGAAAATGTATTTGGTGTGAATATTGGTGAAGACTTTGGGGTGCGTGTCGGCTCGTTCTCCTGTGACTTCGATACGCAAGTCCTCCAGCTGCACCCGGCGTTTTTCCAGGATGACAATGACATCCAGTCCACTGCAGGTCGCCAGCGCCATAAGTACGGCTTCCATCGGGGCTGAGGCGGCATCACCTCCACCGGCCTGTTCTCCGGTATCGAAGGCGACCCAGTGATTCGATTTCCCCTTGGCTATGAAAGTTCGATTTTTGACATATTGTGCAGTAACACTTTTCATCGATGCTCCTGTCTCGTCTGAAATTCAACTCATCAAATTCACTGTTTAGAGAGACGACAGGAGAGAAAGTTACGTTTTCGGGTGCAGTCAGGAATTTTTATAGCGATTGTACGCCACGAGTCCGCCTTTGAGATGCTTTACGTTGAAATCGAGCCGGCTCAGTAGTCTGGCGACGGAGCCACTTCTGGAGCCGGTCTGACAGTAGACGACGATTTCTTTCCGCTTATTTTTTTCCAGCTGATCCAATTTATGCCGGAGCTGTTGAGCCGGGACATTCTTGGCGTTGGAGAGATGTCCGCTGTTGTATTCAGACTGGGTTCGAACGTCCAGCAGCATAGGGCGGGGGACTTTATTTAGGTGATCGTCCAGCTCCGCCGGGGTGATATCCAGATTCCGCATCTGCCATTTCCGCCAGATAAACCAAACGACAATGAGTACTCCGAGTCCGATCCAAAAATATTCCATGATTCTCCTATGCCAAACGAGTTCCGATTCACCGGAATCTATAAACACGGAGCGCAATTACCAAGGGGCAAAAGCAGTGTTACAGTGTTCTGGTGTTTCCCAAAGGGACCCCTCCGGGGCGAGTGTTCAGGTAACACCGAAAGCGTATTATTGTGTTACCGTGCTAATGTGTTATTGTTAAGGCCGTCATGAGTCATGCGGCCGGTGTCCCCAGTTCTGAGTTTACAACTCTCCACCTGTTGGAAGTCCCCGCCTTAGCCAGTCGCGTTTGTGGTTCGTGGTTGGTTGTTCGTGGTATCACCGGTTTACTTACGTCCAGTCTGCTATCTCGGATTTTATACATTTTTAGGGAGGACTGGGAGGGGAAACAACATACTACAAACAACGAACGACAAACAGGTTGTATCCCTTCTCCCTTATACCCCTAAACCTAATTCCCGATTCTTATCGTTGCATTGTCAAATTGAAATCTCCTCCTGGAACATATACATTAACATCTATGGAAATTATGCAGGGGGCCATTATTTTGTTGGCGATAGTGGGGGCGTTGATTGCACTCTATTTCAGTCTGGCGACCTATCAGATCGTGAGGGAAGATTTAATTGAGAGTATGCCGGTGTGCAACGTGCACGGTGAACGTGAACGGATCGTTGATACCTTCTATGGAAGGGTGTTTTTCCTGCCGAACTCGATATACGGATTTGTTTATTATATGACACTGCTGGTTACGGCCATTTTTTACTGGCAGCAAATTACGGGCTTTTGGGCAATGGCGTATCTCATCGGCAGCGGATTTGTCGCTGTGTTTTCGTTATTCCTCTTTTGGTCGCTCCAGGTAAAATTGAACACAATGTGCAGACTCTGTGTTACCTCTCATGTGATTAACCTGATAATTTTTGGCATATTTGGGGTTCGTTATGTTTAATTTAGTTCTCCGAAAGAATAGAAATGGCACGGTCCACCGCGAGGTGGTAAAGAGCTTGTTAAAGAATATATAATTTTATGGCCACCGTAGAATTTTCATCACAGACAGGATTGATTTACCCACCGGAGGCAGTGCATGCCATTCTGAGTGAACCGTCGCTTTTTCCGGATTGGTGCCCGGAGAAGTATAATCCGGAATATAATGGTGGCGTATCGCCCGGTGATTTCCGTTTTCGGATAACCCCGCTCTCGATTACAGGGCAGGTCAAGTCAGCGCAACCAGTCAAGAAGATTCACTGGGAATTTGGTGAGGGCGATTTTGAGGGATCCATCGAATGGCGATTAAATTCGGCGGATTCCGGTACCGAGTTATCCTGTGTTGGTACAGGTGTCATTCACGGTGTTCTTAATAATATAATTAACACAATTTTCCCGTATTCATCCCGATTTCATCGAATGTTCTGTGATCTGTTTTTTGGATTGAAGACGGAACTCTCTCGCCTCAAAGACGTCAGTCGGGACTGAGTTATGCGGATTTTTTCTCCCGTGCGGACTGTAAAAAAATATCTGAAAACCCTGGTGACGATCCACAGCTCTCCGAGGGCAATTGCACTTGGAGCTTCACTGGGAATTTACGTTGGATTTACACCCTTTGTGGGGTTCCAGACACTCCTGGGGATTACACTAGCGACGATTTTCGGGTGCAATCGGCTGGCGGCTGCGATTGGCGTAAACCTGCACACGCCCATTCTCTGGTTATGGCCGGGCGTTTTTGCCCTGGAATACCGGATTGGCCAATGGATGCTGGGGGGACATTCCTTCCCGCCATTTGATATGGCTTCGCTGGGGTGGACATCGATTTTTGAGGTCGGTTTACCGATACTGCTGGGCTCGGCAGTTATTGGTATCCCTGCTGCGATCATAAGCTATCCGATACTCAGAAAAGGCGTGATAAAATATCATAAGCGGCACAGTCATTACAATCCGGTGGCTGCTCCCAAAGAGAACCTTTCCGATATCAAATCAGTGCCTTCCGATCACCCCTAGGGCGTATTGGAATCCCGGGGGGAGTCCATATCCTCCGTTTCAAGCGGACGAACGCGCACCAGATAATACAACAGGCTGCAAGTCATGAACACACTTATAGCAATCAGGATCCATTTGAACACTTTCATACTTTACCCTTTACATTGGATTAAGCGCTAGATTGGACACCGGGATAAGATACCCCGGCCGGCACAGTTGGCTCAGTTAAAGTTCAAATAAAAAATTACGAAAAAGTAGCACGGCAGAGAAGTCACATTTTTCAATTCAATGAAAATTGGTTTCTGTCGATATTATACCGTATATGTCAGGGTCAGGAACCACTTGACAAGCGTCGGAAATTTATATAATAAAGACATCCGGGATTTGCCCCTGGTCTATACTCTTTTAATTATTAATAGCGAAAAGCATAGCAAACGTTCCAGTCCGGGCATCTCGTGTCTCAACTCAAAACCAAGAAATATTAAATATGACCGATACAACAGGTACTGATTTCAACGGTAATCTCGACCCCCAAACCTACAAAGCTGTTTTCCACAATGCCTACGACGCCATCTTTTTAGTGCGTGATGGTCATTTTATCGACTGCAATCCGAAAGCGGAAGAGATGTTTGGATACTCCAGAGAGGAATTTCTGCATTTACAGCCCGCGGAGGTGTCTCCGGAATACCAGCCGGATGGACAACTTTCCAGGGAGAAATCGAAATCAAAAATACAAGCGGCGCTCAACGGCACGCCACAGCGATTCGAATGGAAACATATGCGTGCAGACAGCACTCCGTTTGATGCCGATGTCAGTCTCAACCGGATTGATGTTGACGATAATGTGTTCGTGCTGGGAATTGTCCGGGATATAACAGAACGAAAACGAATCGAGGAACGGATTACCTACCAGGCCAGTCTGTTGAATGAAGTGGAAGACGCGATTATTGCCACGGATATGAACACAATTATTACGCACTGGAACGCCGGCGCCGAACAGGTATACGGGATCTCGGCCAGTGATGCGATAGACAAAACGGTAGAGGAGGTTTTCGGCAAAGCCCTGGTGGATGAAATCCGGGGAAAGCTCGGGGACTCATTCAAACAGCAAGGACTCTGGCGTGGGGAATTCAACTGGAAAACACCGGATGGGATTAAGAAAACCGTGGAAGGCAACGTGACGCGATTGACCGATGAGGCGGGTGGTTCCCTTGGGACAATTGCTATTTACCGGGATGTAACCGACCGAAAGGAAACGGAGCAGAGAATCCGGGAGCTGTCCCGCTATCCGGAGGAAAACCCCACCCCTGTAATGCGGGTAGAGTGCGACGGGAATATCACGTATACAAACAGCGCAAGTGCGCCATTACTGGAGTATTGGGAAATCACTGCGAATGACATGTTGCCCCCGGATATCGCTCAAACAGCAGAATCGGCATGCGACTCAGGAGAAAATATCGAAGCTATAGTGGAGACTGATGAGTCAATATATTCCCTGCTCTTTGCCCCGCAACCTGAGTCTGGTTACGTCTATATTTATGGCAAAGAGGTCACTGAAACGCGTTCAATGCAGCGAGCTCTTGAAGCCTCTGAAGAACGGTATCGGGCATTTATTGAGAACAGCAATGAAGGTATATGGCGGTTTGAGATTGAGGATACTATTCCAATAGAAAGCTCTGTGGAAGAGCATCTGACTACGGCTTATAATTCAGCGCATCTGGCCGAATGTAACGATGCCATGGCACGAATGTACGGGTATGAGAACAAAGATGATCTCATCGGAGCCAGGTTGAGTGATCTGTTACCGCCGGAAGATCCGGACAATCTCGCCTACATTAAAAAATTTTTCGAAAACGGGTTTAAACTGACCAACGAAATCACACACGAAAAAGACCTGCAAGGCGAAGAGCATATATTCAACAACAGTCTGGTGGGGATTGAAAAGAACGGATCCATCACCCGAATTTGGGGAACCCAACAAGATATTACCGAACAGAAGAATGCCGAACAGGCGCTTCGGGAGAGCGAGGAAAAATTCCGGGCGCTGACCGAAACTGCCTCTTCCGCCATATTGATTTTCCAAGACGATTCGTTTGTTTACGGAAATAAGGCATTGACTGAGCTCACCGGGTATTCTTCTGCCGAGTTGTCCCGGATACAATTGTCGGTCCTAGTTGCCGAAGAATACAAGGAGCACCTCTCCAGGATATTGGCTTCGGAATCCAGGGAGAATCAACCGGGGGGAAGGATGGAATTCCGGATTACCACCAAAGATGGTCAGGAGCGATGGATCGATTTTACAGCCACCGAAATCGAATACCACGGTAAAACAGCCCAGCTGGGGACGGCGTTCGATATCACCGAGCGGAAACGCGGGGAATTGGTGCAATCCGCAGTATTCCAGATTTCGGAAATTGTCCACACCACGGAGACGCTGGATGAGGTGTACAAGCGGATTCATGAAATTATCCAAAACCTGATGCCGGCAAAGAATTTTTATATTTCGCTATACGATCCTGAAGAAAATCTGCTGAGATTCCCATATTTCGTGGACGAAAAAACCGAATACCAGGGTGCCTTCTCCCGGAAACCGGGAGGGGGCATTACAGAATATGTTATGGAGTTGGGAGAGCCACTTCTTTTAACGACCGAGGATATGCTCAGGATGGTGGAAGAGGGCGAAATTGTCGCTCACGGGGAATATGCTGTGGATTGGCTCGGGATTCCGCTCCAGGCCAGGCAAAAAACTATCGGAGTTCTGGCGGTACAAAGCTACGATCCGGGAGTCCGGTATTTTGAACGGGAGAAAAATATTCTCTCCTTCGTCTCCAGGCAGGTGGCGATGACCATCGATCGGAAGCGGGCGGAAGCCGAGCTGGCACGGGAACGCCAACAACTGGCGGTCACCCTGCGTTCTATAGGCGACGGTGTGATCACCACCAATACCGAAGGTCAAATTCAACTGATGAATAAGATGGCCGAACAGCTCACCGGATGGAGCGAGAAGGAGGCAAAAGGCAAAAACCTTGATGACGTTTTCCCGCTGGTCAATAAAAACACCCATGAACCATTTGATTATTCTTTAAGAGAGGTAATCACCCAGCGAAAGTCAGTTTCTCTCCCTCCGCAAACTATTCTGAAAACCCGGCAGGGCGGGGAGCTCCTCATCGCGGACAGTATTTCGCCGCTCAGTGATGAAAACAGTAAAGTGATTGGAGCAGTACTCGTCTTCCGGGATGAAACGGAAAAGCGCCAGATGGAACGGGAATTATTAAAGTCCAGAAAACTGGAATCGGTGGGGACGCTGGCCGGTGGTATTGCGCACGACTTTAACAACATTCTTGCGGGCATTCTGGGAAATATTTCTCTAGCTAAACTGAATACGGGCGATCAGAATAAAGTGGACGAATTGCTCCAGAATGCGGAGCGGGCTGCCAAGCGAGCATCCAGTCTGACGAACCAGTTGTTAACATTTTCAAAAGGCGGCGCACCGGTCAAAGAGACCTCCTCTATTGCAGATATTCTTCGGGAGTCGGTGAAATTCGCCCTGCACGGCTCGAATGTCCGGTATGAGTTGAAAATTTCGGATGATCTCTGGGCAGCCGAAGTGGACCCGGGGCAGATTGATCAAGTTATTAACAATGTCATTTTGAATGCCGACCAGGCCATGCCATCGGGTGGCACGATTCGTATCCGTGCGGAAAATATTATGTTGGAGTCCTCGCTGTCTGCACCACTGTTTCCCGGAGCGTATATCAAAATTAGCATCACCGATTCCGGTGTCGGGATCCCGGAAGAGGATCTGGAAAAGATTTTCGATCCGTATTTCAGTACCAAGGATATGGGGCATGGGCTGGGATTGGCGACCTGTTACTCTATTGTGCAGAAGCATGGCGGAAAAATAGAAGCAGAATCAGAGGTAGGCCGGGGAACGACCATGACGATTTACCTGCCTGCCCGGAAAGAAAAACAGCTGGAGATTGAAACCAAAACCAGAGCCAAGATTTTGACGGGTGAGGGAAAAGTGCTGTTGATGGACGATGACAAAACGGTATTGGAGATTGCCTCCGAGATGCTTACCCGATTGGGGTATGACGTTACAACCGCCAGCGACGGAGATGAAGCCATCCACTTGTACAAAAACGCAATAGATACTAATGAGCACTTTGATGTGGTTATATTGGATTTAACTATTCCAGGCGGCAAAGGCGGGAAGGTGACTGCTGAAGAGATACTGGATATCGATCCGGAGGCGAATATGCTGGTATCCAGCGGATATTCCACGGATCAGATTATGGCCAATTACGAGGAGTACGGTTTTCAGTGGAAAGTTGCCAAGCCGTATAATCTGGAAGAGTTAAGTCAGGCACTGAATCGCGTACTGCAAAAAAATTAGTCTGCTGCTTCTATAATTATCGCTCAATGGCAGTCACCCGATAATTTTGAGGACACCAGTTTAAGCATTATGTTACTTTCGTTATACGAAAATACGACAATTACAATATTATGAAGTGGTTCTCGTTGGCCAGCTTACGGGTCAGGCTGATGCTGTTTGCCGTGATTCTATTGATTCCGGCTATTTTTCTGACCATATATAATACCCGGGAACTGGAAAGCCATGCGGCTATTGATTCCAGGCGAAATGCGCTTCACCTGGTTCGGATTCTGTCTGAAGAGCAGAACCGGGTCATTGAGAATGCCCGGCATCTCCTGACCGCATTGTCCCATATCCCACCGATTAAAAACCTCCGGCATCCCCAGTGTGATAGCTTGCTCACCGGCATGATACGGGATTACCCGACCTATTCCAATATCGTACTCGCAGATTCATCCGGGAAAATTATCTGTTCAGCCATCCCGTCGGACAGGCAAGTAAATGTAAACGATCGGGAGTGGTTTCAACGGACAGCGAAATCCGGTGAATTTTCCATCGGGGAGGTCCAGACGGGACGCTTTTCCGGCGACCAAATTGTCGTGCTCGGTTACCCAATAAAAAACAGCAGCGGAGCAAGCATGGCCGTTGCTGGTATCGGGATTAAGCTCAATTGGCTCAATTCGATGATCCGGATTACGGACCTGACCAAACAGACCTTCGTCAGCATCTTTGATGCGGACGGAACGGTAATTGCCCACTATCCGAATCCGGAGGAACATCTCGGCGCTCACCTGTTTGATGAGGCATTGTATACCAGGATTCGGGAGTTGAGTGAAGGTTCTCTGACTGCCAGACTCGGCCCGGAACAGCGGGAATATCTGCTGAGCTTCAGCCAGTTCGGTCCCGACGAAATGGAAACATATGTCAGCGTTGGAATTCCAACCGAGCACGCATTTGCCACCGCACAGCAATACCTGGTGCGTCAGATTATCTTGCTGGGAGGCATCTTTGCGGTTGTAGTACTCACAATTTGGTTTGGTGGGAATACGTTGTTTATTAATAAGGTGAAGAAGTTAATCCGGGTGACCCGGCAGGTAGCGGAGGGCGATTTCTCGGCCCGGACAGAAATACCCCCTGGTGAAGGAGAACTCAATCAGCTGGCAGCCAATTTTGACCAAATGACAAAAGCCCTGGGAGCCCAGCGGGAAAGTCTCCAAAAGACGTCACGGCGATACCAGGAACTCCTGGATAATATCCGGGATGTCATTTTCGTCCTGGCACCGGATGGAACTGTGACATCTATCAGTGCAGCATTTGATAATATACTTGGGTTTTCGCGCGATGATTGGCTGGGGAAGAAGTTTCAGCCGGCTATTCATCCGGATGATTTACCCAAATTTGAAAGCTATTTTAATATGGCGCTCCGGGGTGAAGAGACCTCCCTGTTTGAGGTGCGGGCCAAAAGTGGAAGAACGTATCTGACAATCGAATACCGGCTTTCTCCAAGGGTCATGGGTGACCAAATCGATGGCGTAATCGGTGTCGCCCGGGATGTCACCCGCCGGAAAGAGGCCGAAGAACTTCTCCGGCGGCAGGAAGAAGAGTATCGGTCGCTGGTGCAAAATGTTCCGGACGTTATCTCCCGGGTGGACAGAGAGTACCGCCATTTGTTTATTAACAGCGTCATCGAACGGTATATCGGTATTCCGCCGGAAGTAATCATTGGGAATACAGTCCGGGAAACCGGTCTGCCAAATTCCTTTGTACAGATGTTTGAGACAAACATAGACGCTGTCTTCCGCACCGGTGAAGAACAACAGGCGGAATACGATTTCGCGACGAACCAGGGCCATCGTCATCTCCACATTCGTTTTGTACCTGAGCATTCGGATGAGGGAGAAGTGGAAACCGTATTAAATGTGGCCAGAGATGTAACTGAGCTCCGGGAAACCGAAGAAGCGCTCCACGAATCCGAGCGGTTACTCCAGGAAACGTTTGAAGCGCTGGAGGAAGCGGTGATTGTAGTAGAGGTGGATTCCCGGAAAATAATCACTTGTAACCCCGCCACTGAGCGTATTTTTGGGTACTCCAAAGAGGAAATGTTGGGCAAGAGTACCCGGATGCTCCACGTTGATGAGAAGCATTATCGCCAATTTGATGAGATGGGAGTGGAACCGCTCCAGGCCAGTGGATCCTGGGAAACCGAATACCGAATGCGGAAGAAAGACGGGACTATTTTCCCCACGGAACATACTATCTCCATCCTGGAAGATGCGAAGGGAAACTGGAAGAGTGTAGTGAGCGTAGTCCGGGATATTTCGGAGCGGAAAAAGGCGGAACAGGAGCTTCGACGATCCCGCGAGCGTTTGCGGAGTCTGGCGAGAAACCTGCAAAGTGCGCAGGAGGAAGAGCGCAGGAGAATCAGCCGGGATATCCACGATGAACTGGGCCAGCAGTTGACGGCCATGCAGCTTGATGCCATCTGGTTTAAGCGCGAACTCCGGGATGACCCAACTGAATATATAGAAAGAATTGACAGCATGATTGCATTGATAGATGATGCTATTGCAACGATCCAGCGCATCGCCTCTGAGCTTCACCCGGGTATGCTGGAGGACTTGGGGTTGTTGGCAGTCCTCGAATGGGAAACCACACGACTGGCCCGTCGGGCGGGCTTTGAGTATGCATTGGATTTTTCTGACGAAGAGCCTGAACTATCCCATGAGAAAAAAACCTCGTTATATCGTATCTTCCAGGGGGCGATGACTAATATAATCAGGCACGCCGAGGCCTCTCTGGTTCGTGTACAACTCACAGAAGATGAATCGGATTACATTTTAACAGTTGAAGACAATGGTCGCGGCATTAGTCAGGACCAAATAGATAATACAAAATCCCTGGGGATAAATAGTATGCGGGAGCGGGTGCAGACCTGGGGGGGACAACTGGTGATTACGGGAGATCCCGATAACGGAACAACCCTTGTGGTCACCATGCCGAAGGGAGAAGGATTTAAGGCGTGAGTACCGAGATCTTGATATGCGACGACCATGCCGTCGTCCGGGCAGGTATGAAGCAGATTATCGAATCCTCGGCTGAATTTCAGGTCACCGGCGAGGCTGAATACGGCAACGAAGTACTGGAGTTGCTGGAAGAATCGACCTACGATTTAGTGATTTTGGATATTTCTCTGCCGGATCGCAGTGGGTTAGATATTCTCAAGCAGATAGAATCACTGTACCCTGACCTCCCTGTGCTGGTGCTGAGTATTCATCCGGAAGAACTGTATGCCCGCAGAGCGCTGAATGCGGGCGCATCCGGGTATCTGACAAAGCGGAGTGCTCCGGATGAACTGGTAAAAGCAATCCGGAATATCGCAGCCGGCCGGAAGTACATTACATCGAGTATGGCCGAGACCCTGGTCACCTGGATGAATGAAGAGAATATGCCGCTCCACGAAACCCTGTCCGACCGTGAATACCAGGTACTGGAGTACATTGGGAAGGGATACTCCCTCAATAAAATTGCCAAACAACTGAACCTGAGTGCCAATACCGTGAGTACATACCGTTCCAGGATTCTCGAAAAAATGGGATTACAGAATAATGCCGAATTAATTTATTATGCTGTGCAACACGGACTCGTGGAGTAGTTCAACAGTTTCCGGATTACTTCATAAAAGTTACCCGGTTGATCTCAGTAATTGTCTGTTTGTAGTGATTTCACTACAAAAAGATCACAATTAGCCCTATACCGCTTCCTCATTACCCACAATATATTCTTGCATTGAAATAGGAATGGATCTGTCAGAATATGGCGATTCTATTCCAACAGATACGCCGGAACCAAGGTAAATTTTCTCCCTGAGAGTTCACCAGGTTGTCTTTTGAGGGTACGGACGGATGCGCAGGGTACGAGATATACCTCTCCTGTGCATCCGTTTTTTTATCCCGCCATCCAGAAAACCACATGTGTGAACACGTGGATGACTGGTTTTCTGGGCGGGATACCGCCCAGACTCCGCCTAATGGTGGAGTTAAAGCCGGGGGCTCCAAATAAAGTACGAGGTGCTGAATGAAAATTGTCATCGCAGATGATGCGGCTTCCTTTCGGGAACGGCTCAGGGATATGATAGAAGCGATACCAGAGGTGAGTAAGGTGATTGCCACGGATGGCGGGTTCGATGCACTCCGGCAAATCATCGTGCACCAACCGGAGCTTGCTGTGTTGGATATCCGGATGCCGGGGGCGAACGGGTATGAAATCCTGATTGAGGTTAAAAAACGTGATCCTGATATCCGGATCTTCATCGTTACGGCTTTCGGAGATGAGTTAAATAAAACCATGGCCGAACACTGCGGTGCGGATGGATTTTACACCAAGACCGGACACCTGAATGAGATGCTCAACAAAATTGAACAATTGGCCAAAGAGAAAGCTATCTCTGAGAGAGATGTATGGGAAGAAATCGTAGACGAATCTGGATAATTGCTGCCGTATTAGCTGCCACCGGACTGATAATAACAGCCTCCTCTGTTTTTCTCTTATACCAAACGGCCATAGAGGAAGAAGAGCTCCATCTCCTGGAAAAAGTACGTAACCAGGAATTCCTCATTGAGGAATTAAGTAACTCCGGTATGTCGAAGGAGGAAATCCTGATTCGGGTCTCAGCCGCCCAGCAACGATCGTTGTCCGCCAACCGGCGCAGCGAATTTGTTCTGGGGACTTTGACGGTGGATTCCATTCACTTTATAATGAACAGAGACCTGCGGTATCCGGAACGGATGGCGCAGGTCCCGCTGACTGCTACACTGGGTGAGCCAATGCAGCGGGCACTGGCGGGATATTCAGGAACTGTGGTCGGCCACGATTACCGGGGTGTAAAGGTTTTGGGCGCCTGTGGATATATCGATTCCCTGAACTGGGGAATTGTGGCCAAGGTAAACCTGGCTGCTATCCGGGAGCCTTATCTGCGCGCAGGCGGAATTGCGGGGACGTCGGCACTTCTGCTGATTGCGCTCGCTGTCTTCCTCATCATCCGGAACACCAATCCGATAATTACCGGGCTGGAGAAGCACACCCGGGATCTTCGGGAGCGGATGAAAGAATTACGGTGTATGTATTCTGTCACGGAAATTGCTGGCCGGAAAGGATTGATACTTACCGGCATTCTCCAGGAGGTCGTTTCCGCCATTCCCAGTGGTTGGCAGTACCCGGATTCTACCGCTGCTCAAATTGTGTATGGTCACCAGGAATTTGTCACATCCGGATATACCGGAAACGGGCCCCGTCTGGAAAGTGCTCTCCAACTTCCAAATGGCACTACCGGTAGTATCCGGGTGGAACGGACAGTTTTATACGGTGAGGAGCCTTTCATTCCGGAAGAACAGGACCTGCTCGATGGAATTGCATCAACACTCAGCCGGGCACTCATTTCCCGGCAAACCGAGGAGGCGCTAAAGGAATCGGAAGCGAAGTATCGCGAATTGTTCAACAACATGCCTATCGGGCTTTACCGGACGTCGTCGGACGGAAAGTTCCTGGAAGCGAACGAGGCATTGGCCCGAATTCTTGGATTCGACAGCCAGGAAGAATTGTTGAAGACAGAAGTGCTGAAGGTGTATGCAAATCCTGAAGACCGTAAAAAGTGGCAGGAGAAACTGGCAAAAGACGGTCTTGTAGACAGGCATGAGGTGGAGATCCGCCGTAAGGATGGGTCTACAGGGTGGGTGCAACACAGCGCAAGAACGGTTACGGATGATGCCGGAAATGTTATGCAATATGAGGGGGCAGTGGAAGAGATCACCCTGAGGAAACAGGCAGAACGGCAGCTCCGTAAGAGTGAGGAACAGCTGCGGCGTGCGCAGCAGGTAGCGCATATCGGAAGCTGGTATATCGATCTCCCGTCCAATGTTCTGGAATGGACCGGGGAAACTTATCGAATATTTGGTGTTCCGATCGATACACCAATGAATTATGACCTGTTCCTGGATCGGATTCACCCGGAAGACCGGGCAATGGTCGATCAAGCCTGGCAGACTGCACTCGATGGGGGCGGATATAGCGTTGAACACAGGATTACGGTGAACGGTGAGCAACGCTGGGTCATTGAGAAAGCGGAAATCATTTTCAATGATCATGGCGAGCCTGTTAAAGGCATCGGTACGGTGCATGATATTACGGAACGGAAACAGTACGAGCTGGCCCTCCAAAAAAATGAAGAGCGGTTCAGGGCTATGATTCAGAACGCTTCTGACCTGATTACGGTCATAAATCCTGAAGGCATAATTCAGTACGACAGTCCCTCGATTCAAAGGATTTTGGGCTATAAACCTCACGATCGATTGGGAACATCGGCCTTTGAGTATATCTATCCCGATGAAGCTGAGATTGTGGAGAACGCCCTGAGTGAGGTGGCGAAGACGCCAGGGAAAACACTGTCTTTACATATTCGGATCCGGAATGCTGCCGGGGACTACCGGGTGATGGAGATCACCGGGTCGAATATGCTGGACGAGCCGGCTATCCGGGGTATTGTGGCAAATGCCAGAGATGTGACGGAGCGGGTGGAATCCTCGGAAAAGATGCAGGCCTACTCAGAAGAGCTGGAACGGTCTAACAAAGAGCTGGAACAGTTTGCGTATGTCGCATCCCATGACCTGCAGGAACCACTACGGATGGTTACCAGTTATCTGCAGCTCCTGGAGCGTCGATATGGGGGGCAACTGGATTCGGATGCCGACGAATTTATCGAGTTTGCGGTGGATGGCGCCAACCGTATGAAAACGCTGATCGTTGACCTGCTGAAGTATTCCAGAGTCAATACCCGCGGTAATCCTTTTGAAGAGACAAACCTGAATTCCCTGGTGAACGACGTGCTGGAATATATGAAAATGGCCGTGGATGAAAAGTCGGCCGTGGTGTTGGTGGGAGAATTGCCGGAATTGCCCGTAGACCGAACCCAGATAGCACAGGTCTTTCAAAACCTGATTGGAAACGGTTTGAAATACAGTGGAGATGCGCCGCCGGAAATTCACATCTCGGCAAAACAGGTCAAAAATGTTTGGCGGTTTAAAATACAGGATAATGGAATCGGGATTGCGCCGGAGCACCGGCAGCGTATCTTTGGCATTTTTGAACGGCTTCATGGCCAGGATGAATACGGAGGCGGCACAGGCATAGGACTGTCGGTGACAAAACGAATCGTTGAGCGCCATGGCGGTGATATCTGGGTAGAATCCGAACCGGGAAACGGGTCAACATTCTATTTCACAATCGGAAACGGACAGGAGTAACAATCTATGGAATACCTGAATGCGAAACCCATCGATATACTGCTGGTGGAGGACAGTCCCGGCGACGTCCGGCTGACCAGAGAGGCACTGAAAGAAGGTAAGGTAAAAAACAACCTGGAAGTGGCCAAAGATGGGGTTGAGGCGCTGGAATTTTTGTACCGTCAAGGGAAACACAAAAAGGCCTTCAGGCCCGATCTGATTTTGCTGGATTTGAATTTACCCAAAAAGGACGGCCGGGAAGTACTGGAGGAAATCAAAGCCGACGAGGATCTGAAGCGGATCCCTATCGTTATTCTGACGACCTCAGATGATGAAAAGGATATCCTCCGCAGTTACAATCTACACGCAAATTGTTATATCACGAAGCCGGTGGATCTGGATAAGTTCATTACCGTGGTAAAATCGATTGGAAGTTTCTGGTTCACTATCGTCAAGCTCCCCAACGGAAAATAATTATGACACATTACAATATTCTCGTAATAGAAGACAATCCTGGTGATGCCAGGCTGATAAAGGAATACCTCTCCCGGCGTAACGGTGCAGAATATTCGGTGGAGTGGGACACTTCCCTGACCCAGGGAATTGCCCACGCCCAATCCGAGCAGTTCGATATTGCACTCCTGGACCTGGGCCTTCCGGAGTGCCGGGGCAAAGAGACTTTCATCCGGTTTACACATGATATTCCATACCTGCCTGTGGTCGTATTGACCGGCCTGGATGACAAAGATCTGGCCGTTGACGCTGTGCAGAGCGGCGCCCAGGATTACCTGGTGAAATCCGAACTGGACGGACCGGTGCTGAAAAAAGCACTCCAGTATGCGATTGAGCGGTGGAAATTCACCCGGGCCTACCAGGAGTCGGAAGAGAAATTCCGGCTGATTGCTGAGACGAGTCAGGACCTAATTTTTCAGCTGAATTCAGACGGAGAAATACTGTACGCCTCGCCGGCGGTCTCCGATATTCTGGAATATTCCCAGGAGGATGTAACCAATCGACATTTTACAGAGTTTATTACTTCGGATGATCAGGAAAGAGCGCTTGATATTTTCGGCCGGGCCATCTCCGGAAAGACTGTCCAGACATTTGAACTAATCGCGGATACCAAATCCGGTGATCCGGTGCCGCTGGACGTGAATGTTTCAACATTCAAGATCGATGACACCCATATCGGTATCCAGGGAATAGCCAGGGATATCACGTCGAGGAAGACACGCGAAGAGGAGTTACAAACAAGCGAACGGGAATACCGGACGCTGTTCGAAAATCTTCAAGATGTTTTTTACCGTGCAGATTTGGAGGGGAATGTTACCATGACGTCACCTTCCGTGAAGGAACTACTGGGGTATACTCCGGAAGAAATCGCCGGGAAAAACCTTATCGAAGACATCTATCTGCACCGGGAAACGGCTATGCAGTTCTGGAGGGAGATCCAGCAGGATGGCGCAATCCGCGGGTTTGAAACCCAGTTGGTTCGAAAAGATGGAGAAATTATCTGGGTCCTGGTGAATGCACAAATTATGAAGGATACCGGCGGCAATCCGACGGGAATTGAGGGTATTGTCTGGGATATCACTTCCCAAAAGGAAATGGAAAAGCAGATACGCCGCCAGGCGAAGATAGATGAAGCGGTATCCAGGGCTTCACAACAATTTGTTAAAACCAGGGAAGCCGACCTGGACAAAGTATTGAAAATCCTTGGTGAAGCCGTTGATGTGAACCGGGCCTATATCTTCGGGTTTTCGAAAAACACAATTAAAGTGTCCAACACCCATGAGTGGTGTGATTCGCAAACCGATTCAGTCCGGGATGAGCTCCAGAATATTGATACACTGGATATGCAATGGTGGATGGAGAAAATACTAAACCAGGAAAATATTGTACTCCGGTCACTGAATGACTTGCCGGAAGAGGCTGAACCTGAGCGAATGATGCTTGCTGAGCAGGGGATCAAATCGTTACTGGCTGTCCCGATAGAATCGAGTCACAACACCCTCGGTTTCCTGGGGTTTGATGATACCGAAAACCGGCGTGAGTGGGGATCGGAGGAGATTAGAGCACTCCGTGTGCTGGCGGAGATGATTGGATTCTATTGGGAGAGACAGCGGTCAACCCGACGGGAACGGGTGTTCTCGGACCTCGGTCGTCAGCTCAGTGGAGCAACTACCCCGCCGGAGGCCGCTGAGATTATTGCCGAAGCGGCCGAGAAATTAATCGGCTGGGATGCTTGCAGCGTCGATGCCTACGACCCCGATGAAGATGTAATGAATTCGCTGCTAACCGTCGATATTATCGATGGAGAAAAAGGGGATGTTCCTCCTGTTGGTTCAGGGAGAGCGCCGGGGGAGGTCGCACGAAAGTGCCTTGTAGAGGGAGCGCAGTTAATCCTCAGAGATGAGAACACGCCCCCAGACCAGGGTCTCCGGCCGTTTGGGTCGACTGACCGGCTGTCCGCCTCCCTGATGTTTGCGCCGATCAGGCACAAGGACAGGCCCATCGGGATAATCTCAATTCAGAGCTATGAGTATTACGCTTTTGATCGAATGGATCTGGAAATACTGCAGGTCCTGGCCGATCATTGTGCCGGAGCGCTTGAGCGAACGCAGGCGGAGCGTGCCCTTCTGGAATCGGAACGGGATTTTCGGGGCATCTTTGATAATATGCAGGAAGGCTTTTTTCGGCTGGATGCCGATGGTACCATTATTAAGGTGAATCCCCGGATGCTTAAGATCCTTGATTGCGAAGAAAAGGAGCAGTTGATCGGAAAGCAGGTCACCGATTTCGAGGTGTTCAGCGACGAGGAGACGCAAAACTACCTGGAACTGCTCCAGGAATCCGGCGAAATTACCAACTTTCAGAATACCTGGTCAACCCTGTCCGGTCGACAGATTGAAGTTCGAAAGAGTGTCCATACGGTAGAAAATCCTGATGGATCGGTGTTGTATTACGAAGGGACCGTCTCCGATATCACGGAACAGAAGGAACTGGAGCGGCAACTGATCCATGCGCAGAAGATGGAATCGCTGGGACAGATTGCCAGCGGAATCGCCCACGACTTTAATAACGTGATGGCCACTATTTCCGGGGCAAACCAGATGCTTGAAATGCTTTCCAAAGATTCCCCTGAAGCGTTTGAAAAGTACCTGAAAATGATCAGTTCCAGTATTGAGCGTGGAAAATCCATCACCAACCGGATGCTTACGTTTACCCGGACAGAGCAGCCGAATTTCCAGCCTATCTCTGCGATGAATTATCTGGAGGAGATCCGCGAAATCACCGGTACTACTCTCCCGAAGAACGTCCTGGTCAATCTGAATCCATATGAGGGAAATGATCGGGTTATTGGCGATCGCGGTCAGCTTCAGCAGGTGCTCATGAACCTCTGTATCAACGCCGCCGACGCCATGGAAGGCGGTGGGCAGATCGACCTGGCTGTATCGGAGGCGCCGCAGAACTGTATCCGCCGGCACGACGTGGATCAGGAACTGGAGTACCTCTGTATCACCGTATCTGACAACGGTCCCGGCATCCCGGAAGAATTTCGTGAGTCGATTTTTGAACCGTTTTTTACGACAAAAGATCCGGGTAAGGGCACCGGCCTCGGGCTGGCGGTGGCGTACAAAATAATCAAGAACCACGGCGGTTGGATAGATGTTGAAAGTACGATAGGAGAAGGAACGATCTTTACCCTCGGCCTGCCGCAGGCGAAATCCGGTGGACACATCGCTGCGGAAAAAGATAATGTGGTTGATTACAGGGGAAACGGTGAACGGATACTCGTTATCGACGATGAAAAGGATATCCGGGAAATCATGACCAGCGTCTTGACCGAGCAGGGATATACGGTTATTACGGCGTTTTCCGGGCCCCATGCGATGGAAAAACTTCAGGAGAGCGATGAGCCTTTTGATCTGATTATCACCGATCTGGGTATGCCGGATTTCGGGGGGAAGGAATTAATCAAACGGGTGTTAAGGCGGTTTCCAAATCAGCGGGTTGTCGGGAATACCGGGTACCTGGATACATTTGAGCAGGAAGAATTAAAAGAGTTGGGTTTCGATAATATTATTCAGAAACCATTCAAAATCGAGGAACTGCTCAGGGTAGTCAATACCGAGCTCCAAAAGGTGGTTTAAACTCGTAGTTTCCTTAATGTAGAGTGGTCTACATAACTCAGTAGATGAAATGCGACCGGCCGACATCGAGTCCTTTTATGTAACCAAAGAGTCTCCTACCTTTTCAGTGTGAGTACATGAATATGTGAGGACCGAGGCCCGCAATGCCCACAGTGCTGGTTATAGAAGACGATTCATCCGTCCGCACCGTTCTTGAGGAAATGATTGGATCCGGCAATTACGAGGTGCTGTCAGCGGATAATGGCGAGGAGGGGCTGGAGCTCGCCCGTTCTGAGCTGCCGGATATCATCCTGTGTGATATATCCATGCCGGTGCTGGATGGATATGGGGTGCTCGAAAAAGTGCGCCAGGATCCGGAGCTCCGGATGGTGCCGTTTATCTTTCTCACCGGCACCGATGGCCGGCGGAAGTTTCGCAAAGGCATGGAGCTTGGCGCCGATGACTTTATCCCGAAACCGTTTACCAAAGTAGAACTGTTCAGCGCTATTCAGACCCAGCTGCGAAAACGGGAGGAACGCCTTGAACAAATTTCTGAAGAGCTGGAGGCCAAGGATCGGGAGTTGAACCGTCTCCTTCGCCAGGATGACCTCACAGGTTTGCCGAACCAACTCGCCTTCGGGGAACAGTTTACAGAACAGGCGTCCGGGGACTCCGCATCCGGGAATGCACTGGCCATCTTTTCGATAAGCCTGGATCGCTTTAGCGAAATTAACGACTCATTGGGGCATGAGGCCGCAGACCAGGTATTGCAAAGAATAGCCAATCGACTACAGTCCGGAACCGGGGAAGAGGACACAGTCGCCCGCACCCGGGCCGCAGAATTTGCCGTGCTGCTGACAGCGGTCGAGAATGAAGAGGGGGCAAGAACAGTGGCAGACCAGTTGCTGGAGCAGATGAAGTCTCCCATTGAAGTACAGGGCCACACGATTCATATAACCGGGAGTATGGGAATTGCATTGTATCCGCGTCATGGAAAAGAGATAAACCAGCTACTGGAATGCGCGGGTTTGGCACGGAGCCTGGTGAAGGCCCGGAACGGAAACGGGTACCAGGTTTATTCCGAGACACTGGAAGCAACACCATCCCAGCAGATTGAGATGGAAACCGCGCTCAGGAGCGCACTGCAAAAGAACGAATTCACGCTGAATTACCAGCCGATCGTTCGCTCCGGAGACGGTAAAATCAGTGGGGCCGAGGTGTTGATCCGCTGGCAGAATGAGCGTATGGGCTTTGTGCCTCCTTCCCGGTTTATTCCGGTGGCAGAGGAGTCCGGAATGATATCCGACATCACCTGGTGGGTGTTGGAAACTGCCACCCGGCAAATGCGCGAGTGGAAAACCCGGGGCGCCAACGGATTTACGCTTTCCGTAAACCTGTCCGGACAGCAGTTCGGGGAATCCGACCTGGTCACAAAGATTGATGAGCTGCTGAACACCGCTGATCTCAAGTCCGACGATATTAAGCTAGAGATCACCGAGACGGCTATCATCCGGGACGAGGAGCAGGCCCGTAATGTGATGAAGACGTTTCGGGCAAACGGCATCCGAGTCGCAGTGGATGATTTCGGTACAGGGTATTCATCGTTTAGTTATCTGCAGCAATTCCCGGTTGATATTTTGAAAATTGACCAGACGTTTATCAGGAACCTCCCGGATGACCATCGGAACATGGAGATCACCCGGGCTATTATTCAGATGGCGCATAACCTGGAACTCTCGGTCATCGCCGAGGGTGTTGAGACCAATAGCGAGCGGAATTTTCTCCGGGATACGGACTGCGATGAGCTCCAGGGATTTCTCTTTAGCAAGCCGCTGCCGGCCGATGAGTTTGAGGAATATCTTTTTGGGGAAGATGGAGAAGAAGGTCCCGATTAAACCGAGAGTTTATATTTTCATTGAGAATCCGGTCTCGAACGTCACTATACCCAAATTTTGGAATACCTTCTCTTCGACAGGCCAAATTGGGCATTATCTAATACCCGTTTTTTCTTGATAAAAAACGGGTAGAAAAAATCAAGGAAACTCAGAACTCGCACCTCTATGAATCTACATGGTCTTTCATTCATTACTCTCTTAAATATAAATAGCCCTAAAAATTTCTATTGGGGTGCTCAGACACTGAGTTTCCATAAAAAGAGTACTAATTGAGCGGAAGGCAACCATCATAAACCAGTCCCGTCAGGGGCGACCGCTGACTATCCCCGGGATTTATCCCGGGGGCGGTTTTGCATGATCGTCAGTCCCGCCAGGGACGACTGGGGTACCTCCTCCACCACCTCCCCCAATAGATCTCCGAATCACCCTATTCACAGTACCTGAAGAAAGAATTATAAAAATTTGTATAATATTCGTTTGATCGGCATATACAAATTTATATATTAGGTGCGTTTGCAACTGGTAATCGACCGAAAAGGATTATGGAATGGTTACGGATTTGGTAGTACTGGGGATTTTGAATAGAGCCCGCAGGCATGGGTACGAAATCAAAAAGGAGATCGAGTACGAGATGTTTAACGTGGACATCCAGTACGGCTCGATCTACCATGCCCTGAAAAAGTTCACGCAGGACGGGTTGGTGGAGCAGGTGGAGATCGAGCCGTCCGAATCGGGTCGACCGGACCGGAAAGGGTACGCCATTACGGACAAGGGGAGAGAAAAGTTCAAAGAACTGTTCGCCGGCGCGCTGACCGCTACAAATCCCGCATCCAATGCTATAGATGCTGCAATACATTTTGTCGGAGCAGTCCCGGCGGATAATGTGCTCGGATACCTCACGGAACGGTTGGAAGGATTTCGGGAACTGGGGAAGACCATCAGAGAGAAACAGTCCAGACGCACCATCGAAATTCTCCGCCGGAACCGGGAGAAGAAGCCGGCCAATCTCTCGCCGGAAGAGAATACGCTTTACGAGTCCGATCAGAAGTTAATCCCGTTTCTGTTCCGGAATGCGGTGAGTCACCAGCTGCATCTGGTGACCGCTGAAATCCGATGGACAGAAGAATTTATTGAGCAGTTCACGCAAAAGTTCGAAATTGCTGAAAAAAATTGAGAGCCTGTGTAGTCGCGGATGCAGACATCACTGGAAATCCAGAAACGTAATCGATAATCTTATTAGAAGAGCCGGGGCGCATGATTCGGTTCGGTCCGCGACCTCATCACAATAAAATTTCGAATATCAATGGCACACTCACACCATAATCACTCACACGACCACGGGAATGGTCATGAGCATACCCATGGCGCCATCGATCCATCCATCGCGTCCACGGAAAAGGGGATCTGGGCCATCAAGTGGTCGTTTATCGGGTTGATGGTTACGGCGCTGATTCAGGTGGTGATTGTCTACCTCTCCGGCAGCGTGGCACTGCTTGCGGATACCATCCACAATTTTGGCGATGCGGCCACAGCCATCCCGCTCTGGATTGCGTTCCTGTTTGCGCGGAAGCAGGCGAACAAGCGGTTTTCGTACGGTTTCGGTCGGGTGGAGGATCTGGCCGGAATGGCCATCGTTGGTACCATCCTGTTTAGCGCTATCGTCGCCGGTTATCAGTCGATCCACCGGCTCATCTATCCCGATCCCATGAGTCATGTCTGGGTGGTGGCCGGGGCTGCCCTGATCGGATTTATCGGCAATGAAGCGGTGGCGGTGTTCCGGATTAATGTCGGGAGGAATATTGGCAGCGCTGCGTTGATTGCCGACGGAAAGCATGCGCGAGTTGACGGCCTGACCAGTCTCGCAGTTTTGGCGGGCGCACTGGGTACCTGGCTGGGATATCCTGTCGCGGATCCCATCATTGGTATCGGTATCACCATTGCCATTCTGAAAATTGTTTGGGATTCGGCGAAGACGGTCTTTCAGCGGGTGCTGGACGGCGTCGATCCGGAGATCATCGATCAGATCAGGCACTCCGCGGACCATACGGAGCGGGTGGCCGAAGTCTCCGACGTCCGGGCGCGATGGATCGGTCACGAGATCCGCGCCGAATTGAGCGTGGCGGTACAACCGGATCTCACCATCGAAGAAGGTCATAATATTGCCATACAGGTACGGCACAATCTGCTCCATGACCTGGATTTCCTGACGGATGCGGTTGTGCATATCGATCCGGTGGACGAGAGCGGAGACGAGTATCACCGGGTTGAGGATCACAGTCATGGCGAGCATGGCGTGCATTCCCATCCCTGAATTTCCTGTTATCTCATCCCGGGTGTGCAGACGCCCGCTCATCATTGGAAAATGACATTTTATGGATAATCGAACGATTCTCGAAAATCTCCAGAGCCGAATCAGATTACTGATTATTGTTCTGGCGATTATACCCGGCGTAATGATGCTTTGGCTTCGGACCGCATTCAGTGGAGACGTGGCCATGCGGTGGTTCCTCGGCGTAGCGCTGGTATTTTTTTACATCACCACGGAATTCTACCACCGGCTCAATCAAAACCGGCCACCGAATGGTGACCGGCTTTTTCCCTCGCTGGGAATTGCTAATACAATCACTTTTTTCCGGGGATTTCTGCTCGCCTTGTTGGCCGGTCTGATTTTTTCTCCGGAGATTCTAAGTCGCGCCCCGTATCTCCCGGCTATCCTTTATCTCCTTGCGGGCATTCTGGACGGCTTCGACGGGCATATTGCCAGAAGGCGGGATCATATTTCATCGCTGGGACAAATGCTGGAAAACCGGTTTGATGCGCTGGGGATACTCGTCGCGTCCACCATGGGGATTGCGTTGGGAAAACTGCCGGTGTGGTATATGAGCATCGGGTTGGCGTATTACCTGTTTATCCTCGGACGAAAGTGGCGTCTCAGGACGGGCAAACCGGTGATTGAACTACAGCCGGATCGATTCCGAAGCGTTGCCGCGGGCATTCAGATGGGATTTCTCGGGATTGCATTGTTGCCAATATTTCCCGGAGAAATCACCAAAATTGCTGCGCCGGGCTTTTTCATTCCGACGGTATACCTTTTTCTCCGGGACTGGCTTATTACCGCCGGAATCATCGATTCGGTCGGAGGGAGATACCGGTCCTTTGTTTCAAAGATCAAGGGGACAGGCAGATGGATTTTACTTCCGGTGATTCGGATTGGTATCGCAGGCGCCTTCTTGTGGGGAGTACTCTCCGGCGGATATCATATGACCCCAGGATATATGGTCGTCGGCATATTGACACTCTTCGTGTTCATGGGCGTTACGGCGCAAATAACCGCTATTGTTCTGATGTGCGCTCTCGGGATAACCCTTCAACCCGGAGCGATTTCCCCGCAGACATTCATCATCATTTATTGCTCAATCGCGATTCTATTCTTCGGCTCCGGCCGGTTCTCCCTCTGGCGCCCGGAGGAACAATTCCTCTTCCGGCAAAGGTAATCCTGTTATGCCTGATTACGTGAATATCATCATCTGGGGTGTCTACGCACTCCAGGTGGTGGAACTGATCTTTCTCCCGCTCCCCAGTGAAGTGTCAACCTACCGGCTTTTGTCAGGTCGTTCTGAGGTAACCGAACGGGATGCTCTGGGGATTAAACCGTTCACCCGTGGCGTGCTCATACTCGGCACGGTTATCTCTGTAATCACGTTTTTGATACCGTTTGTGATACAATTGTATCCGGATGTACTGATATATTTGCTCCCGATAACAGTTCTCGTGGAATTGTCCCCTGCTCTGATTGGTGTGGTTTTGTTAGTTCTTGGCAGCCTGTTGACGCTGACTGCAGTGATTCAAATTTCGAAATTCCGGAGTAAAAATGAGATGCCGTTATTCACTTCGGGCATATATGGCTTCAGCCGGAATCCCATCACCCTGGGGCTGGATATCATAATGGTCGGATTTTTCCTGGTGTACCCTACATGGGTTTTACTCGGTGGGACAGTCATTTATCTGATGAACAGTCATTATCACGTGGTGCTGGAAGAAGCGATACTCCGGGAACGATTGGGTGATACATACCGGCGTTATGCGGGCAACACGAGGCGGTATCTTTAGGAAGTTTCATATACTCCAAAGAAATCCTTATTTAGAGCGGTAAACTGTAATCGGCCAGTCGACAGATGTTCCCGGCGTTCTGCAAGCCAATCGGTTAATTCTTTTTCTCCGATTTCCGGGACGCTTTTGAGCGCATTTTCCATGGTTCGGAGAAGATATTCGATGAATCGGTGTTCATCGTCCGGATATCCGCCGTTGACCGGTTCTACCCGCCAGGGGGAATCGCCGGATGCAATGAGGGTTGTTTTATCCGACAGTATTGCTTCAAGTTTAGCCGCCGCCTTGCTTCCTGACCGCGGTTTCCCGTTGGTGGTTTCACTGTTCATGGATTTGTGATAGGTGTCCAGGATTTTTTTGTTCAACCGGGGATTTTCTGATGGCGAAACCTGCGTAACGCCGCCATAGTTCAGTGTAAAATAGTAGAATCCTCCGGGTTTCAGGGCCTGGAGCAGGATTGGGACGGCGGTCTCCAGGTGAAACAGATCCAGGACAGCGTGGGCCAGGATGCCGTCGAATCCGGCGATGTGTTCCTCCTCCTGAAGCCACTCCAGCGCATCGGCGGTTACGAACCGGATGTGACCACGCTTCTCGTCCTCCAGGAGTTTAAAAATTTGACCATCGGATACGGCATATTCGATGCCGTGTTTCTCACAATAGTGCTGTATGCCGGAGATAGCAGCCGAAGTATTGTCCTGATTCAGATCCATGGCGGTATAATCGTACCGATGGAGCACATCCCGGTCGAAAAGTCGCTCTACCATGGCGCCGGCGCCTGAGCCGATTTCGATTAGCCGTGCGGTTCCTTGTTCCTGTATTTTGCAGAGATGAGTTCGAAATGTCTCGAACACTCTGCGGTTCAGTGCCCGGTCGTCCACGGATTTTTTCACAGCAAGATAGTCTTGGTAAGTGTATTCATTCATAGGCAAATCCTTCAAGAAATTCCCGGACTTTGTGGCCGGTTTCCTCCCAGGTGGGGTGTTTCAGGTATGCCCGGAAGGCATTGACACTCATTGTGGCAAGTTTGTCTCTGTCTTTTACCAGTTCGCGGATGAGGCCCCGTGATTTTGTGAGATCACCGGGGGAGACGATGTACCCGTTTTCGCCGTGAGTGATAAATTCGTTCGCGGCGCTTTGGGCGGTGGCAATACTGGGAATGCCGAATCCGGCCGCTTCCACATGGACCAACGGAAACCCTTCCGCAAAGGAGGGGAGGACGAGCAGATCCGAGCGCTTGAAAAATTGCGCAATCTCTGCCGGGGATTCAATCTTTCCGGCTATTTGGACAATCGACTCCATACTATTCTTCCGGACAAATCGCTGGATTTTCCCGGTATAATCCGGTTTATATTCCGGGTCGCCGACCAGGGTAATATTGACTTCCTGAGCGGTGAAATCCTGGCAGGCCCGGAGCACGGCCAGCGCATTTTTCCTCGGTGTAAGGTTACCCAGTACTAAAATCCGGAGCGGGCCATCCCGGTCGGGATTTGCGCGAATTCCTTCCTCAGTCATTTCCCCGCCAAACCGATCCCCGGCCGGGTAGGCAACCACGTGTGGTTTGGGTAATCCAAGCAGCGTTACGACCTGCGCAACCGTCTGCTGGCTGATGGCAACGTACCCGTCCACATTATGCAGGAACTTCCGCTCGGCCCGTTTGGAGAACCAGCTGGTAACGGGATTCGATTTTGCTTCGGCTGCCAGCAGGTGAACGATGGCGATTACCGGGACGGAGAAATGTGTTTTAATATTTCGCATCCGTAAAAAAAGGGACGGATGTACCAGTTCGTCGATGAGTAACAGATCCGGCTGGTGAGTTTCTATTTCATCCATAATTTTTGTCGAGAGATTCTCCGGTACGTTTCGCAGGTACCCCTGGCGGTTTAATGAAATGACGGATACCTCGTGTCCGGCCTCTCTGAGATGTTCCACAACTTTCCGGTCGTAGAGGTAGCCGCCGGTCAGAGTCTCCAGATCGCCGTAGATGATAAGTCCGATTTTCATTGGATTCGTGCCGCTTCCGAAGTATCCGCGGAGCCATAAGTCGCCTTCAGGCTCTCCATCAACATGGGATAAAGGTCCTGGTGGGCGATAGTGCCTGAATCTTCTGCGGGTTTTTGGAATCCCTGCGCAAAGCCTTCTTTGGTAAATGTGCTAAGCAGCTGCTTATTTTTGCTCAGGACATGAACGATGGTTTGAGTCCCGTCGGATTTGCGGGTGACCATTGCCGGCTGGTGGTCGCCAACAATGAGGACCACGGCGTCGCCGGCGATTTTGTCCCGCATGAATCGTTGGATTACCCGAAAATCGTACCGGAGTAATTTGAGGAAGTAGTCCGTATTCAACGGCTGCATGGTCAGCGAATGGAGCCTGATCCTGAGATGACTGAAAAAATCTTCGTTCCAGGCGGTCGAATCGTTCGGATTGTTCAGGGACCGCCAGTCCGCTTTTAGCGGGGGGCGCGCCTGCTCGCTCCACGGCATATGGGTGGCGAGGGTCGTGAAATGGAGCATCGTGGGTCCAGTCTCCGGTGCGACATAATTGTGATAGGCGTAATTCAGGCTGTATTGATCCGGAACAATGCCCCAGCCGAACGCAGTTCCGGTATAGTGCAAATCTTTATAGGCAACCGGTATTTCAAATCCGAACTGGTTCTCCAGGGGAATACCGGGTCTGGTCCGATCGGCGGGCTTCACCGAGATTGTTGTGTATCCGAGTTCCTCCAGGACGCGAATCAGGTGCGATGTGTCGAATTTCAGGATACTATGATACAATGGTTCGTTGGCAACCCGGATACCGGTGAGGATGGTTGCGCTGCTCAGCCAGGAGCCACCGCCGACCACCGGGGCGTCGCTGTAGTTGGTCACGGCATGCCAGCCGCGGGACTCCAGTGTGTCCGAAAAATCCCGGATGATCCGATTGTATCCATCCTGGAGTTTGGGGTGTTGCAGAAGAATTTTTCCGTACGATTCCAGCATTATCAGGTAAATGTTCGGCCTGGTTGATAACTGCAGATTGGCGTACTCCTGGAACGTGCTGTCCAGTGCCGCCCAGTCCGTCTTCCGGATGGTGTGATAATATTCCAGAGATGTCTCCACCGACTGACCGGCCCGGTAACTGACCAGTTGGGCTGCAGCGTCCCGTTTGTGGATACCCCAGTCGATTTGTACCAGCAGCACCGCTGTCCAGAGAATTCCGAGCGTCCATAAGATGGGTTCTGGTGAACCGGTCTCCCTGAGTCGGCGGCTCAGGTGCCCGAACATCTTTGGGATAATCCATAGAATAAGTATCGCGACCAGTGCTGTGATGATCAGCAGAATAAGCCAGGCCACAGGACCGTTATCCAGGACGAGATAGAGGGCGTCTGTGATGAGATACAATTCGTTGTACAGGACGGGGGGACGCTGAAAGAGTTGCTGGATGACCGAGGCGTATCCCTCGAATGCCAGCAGAAGGATATACGCGGTTATGCATGCCCGGCGAACCCAGCGATGCCAGCTCTTGTTCCTGGTCGCATAGAGCAGAGTGAGCATAGCCAGGAGATCGACGCTTATCCAAAAGAGGCTGAAGATTTGGCGGGTGTACCAAAAGCCGAATACCGTGCCGGTTTCCGCAAGTTTGTGGAACCAGGACGGAAAGACGAGGATAGCATTCAGCGCAAATGCCGTCGCCCACCAGGTGGTGAGGAGATCACGAGTTCGTATTTTGATGTAATTAAATTGTTTCATTACGAAAATGCGGGTGAATTGCCTGACGAAAGATAGAAAATTTTTTGTATTGGTTTTATGGATTTTATGGATGCCGGGGAGGACACACTATCCCGTCCGGTTATTCCGTTCGTCTCTGTCAGTGGCGCTGAAACCGATCAATGGTAGGAAACATTTACAGCGATTGGGTGTATTCAGCCCAGGTGGACTCATCCTCCCAGAGTCTGACCGAAATCTCTTCGAGGGTTTCCGTCTCCAGGGCGGAGGCGATTTTTTCGCAGAAGATCCGGGCGAAGTGCTCCAGGCTTGGGTTCAGATCCCTGAACTCCGGGAGATCGTTGAGGGTGGTGTCCTGAAAGATCGCGACGGTATCCGAGAGGACCGATTTTACTTCATCGATGTCAACGAGATAGCCGTGTTCGTTCAGTCTATTTCCTGTGAGCCGGAGATCTATGCGATAGGGATGGGAGTGGAGTTCGTTTTCGGGACCGAAGTCCCCGCCAATGAGGTAGTGCTGGGCGACGAATGATTTTTGGATTGAGAGGGTGTACATGATTGGTACCTGTTTATTTATTGATGTTTTCTCAAATATAAGGTTTTATGGTACGGTTTTTTAGATCCATTATATCTTTGATCAGGGAACCTTATGAATAGCCTCGGGCTTCAGCCCGGGGACAGGTTGTTTTATCCCGCCATCCCGCCGTGGCGGGTTGAATGGTTTTCTGGGCGGGATTCCGTCCAGACTCCACCTAATGGCGGAGTCAAAGCAGGAACCCCGGCTGTAAAGCCGAGGGCTCCATTCAGTTTTGTTGATTGAGTTAAACTCAGTCGGGTTTTCTTAACTTTTTTTACACCCACTTTTATCTTGACATAAAAGTGGGCAAAAGGTCAAGGCTGCCACGTCTATTTCTGTCATGCCAACGGCTTCCTCGGGCGGGAATCAAAACTCCCTCCGGTCAAACAGTTGATTCCCGCTTGTCCTCAGGGCGCCGGGCATGAAGACAAAATAGACGTGGAGGCCATTTGCACAAAAATAATCTATCTTAAAGTTTCGGTTATCAAAATCTCCAAAGAATATTTTTTTCGGAAACTCAGTGTCTGAGCACCCAAATAGAAATTAAAATGTTTTCCTCTATATATGAGCAGTCTTATGAAAGACCATATTAAACTAGAGAAGTGCGAGTTCTGAGTTTCCTTGATTTTTTCTCCCCGTTTTTTATCAAGAAAAAACGGGGAAACAAGATTTCCGGATCCCCGGGATAAATCCCGGGGCTAGTCAGTGGAGGCTCCTTCGGAGATTGACGACAAAATTAATAAGTCAAAATCACCTGGATGGTTTTCTCCGGATGCTGATCGATTAGCTGGTAGGCATCAGCAGCGTTCTCAAAGGCGAATCGGTGAGTGATACACGACTGCAGCGGGAGCTGCTTTAACTGCCGCATGGCGAGATTGAGGCGTCGCTGTTTGGTCCAGCGGTCGGCGAATTGGGTGCCGAGGGTGCTGACCTGGCTGCTGATGATTTTGACGCGGTTGCGGTGAAAGCGTCCGCCGAGATCCAGCGACACAGCCTTGGTGCCGTACCAGGAGCCGACCACGATCCGGCTTCCGAAGCCGGCCAACTCCAGGAGGGAATCAAGTGCTTTTGGGTTCCCGGACACCTCGTAGAGGAGGTCAGCGCCGGAAATTTCATCTTCCGGAAAGAGTAATTCGCGCAGCGTATCCATGGAATTGCTGTCCGTATCGAAGGACTGGGTCGCACCGAACTGCAGGGAGGCATTCCGGCGGAGCTGAAAATGATCCAAGGTATAGATTTTCAGCATCGGAAATTGTTCCAGTACGCCGGTCGTGAGCAGTCCGACAATGCCCTGTCCGGTCACGACGACCGTTTCGCCGGCAATGGGAGCACCGTCCATGACCAGGTTAAGGGCGGTTTCGGTGTTCGGGAGGAACAGGGCTTCTTCCGGCTCCAGTGATTCCGGCAGCAGAAGCAGGTCATCTGGATCCGCGTGAAAGTGGGATTCGTGAGGATGAAAGGCGTGCACAAGTTTTCCCTGCAGGTCCGGATTAATCTCCGAGCCGGTTTCTGTGATTTTTCCGACCACGGCGTACCCGTACTTCAGCGGATATTTGAACTGGCCTGGCAAGACCGCCAGCTGGGAATCCACATCCATATCCGCGGGGACCTTTTGCCGGTAGACCAGCATCTCGGTCCCGGCGCTGATGGCCGAGTATATGGATGTGACGAGCACCTGATCCGGTGGAAGATCAGGCAAAGTCTCCTCCCGGATTGTTACCGAACGTTCACCGGTAAAATAGAGGCTGTGCCGACTTATCGGGTATTCCAGCAGACGTTTCCCCATACGATTAAATCCTTACCAAGTTGACGATGATGAATGTTGTTGAGTTGTGGCGGATTTTCAGGATCGGTGATCCGGAGATCGCCGATCCCCCTGAATCCGCCAAGGAGTTGCGGAGCCACGGTGAGCACCATGATGTCGACCAGTCTTCGGTTCAGGCAACTGGTGATGATCCCTGAGCCGCCTTCCACCATGACATGCCGATACCCCTCGGATTTGAGGAACCGCATCAGTGCTGCGAGATCGACCGTGCCATCGTCTGTGGCAGGCATCTGTTCTACCCGTACCCCCAATTTTTGCAGTTTTTCCAGCGATGCTGTAGGCGCTTCATCCGTAGTCGCAACTATTGGCGTCCGTGAATTGTCATTCAGCACCTGGGAGTCCGGCGGAATACTCAGGTTGCTGTCCACGATGACCGGGACCGGGTTCTCCCCCTCGCGCAGCCGGACGGTCAACTGCGGATTATCGGCGGTGACCGTTCCCACACCTATTAAAATGACATCGTGCATGGCACGGAGTCCGTGCGAGAGTTCCAGCGATTGTTGCCCGCTGATGGTCAGCTGCTCGCCTGCCGTCGCTGCGATACTGCCGTCCAGGCTCTGGGCAAAGCTGAGCGTCCGGGCCGGGTAATCCGAAGCGCTGTTTTTTAGGTGTTGGTCAAGCATCTGCCGGATTTCGTGAAGAATTCGTTCTACGCCGGTCGATTTCCATGCAGTTGATGGCGTCGACGAAATCTCCAGCAGATGATTCAGTCGCTCCTGCTTAGCCCTCAGGTAGTTCCGATTTCGATCCGTCGCGTCGATTTGGTGCGGGACACGCTCGGCTACCGGAATACCGGCCTTTTCAATTCCGCGGATTTTTTCCGGATTATTGGTCATCAGGCGGACTGAACGGACGCCGAGATCCTGCAAAATGCTGCCGGCAATGTCGTAGGAGCGTTCATCGTCTCCCCGGCCGATTTCGCGGTTGGCCTCGACCGTATCATAGCCTTCGTCCTGGAGGTTGTAGGTTTTGAGCTTATTCAGGAGGCCGATGCCACGGCCTTCTTGCCGTAAATAAATCAATACGCCAGCCCCTTCATTGGAAAGTCGCTGCATTGCCAGTTGGAGCTGATCCTGGCAGTCGCACCGCAGCGATCCCAGCGTATCCCCGGTGAGACACTCGGAATGGATGCGGGTCAGCACATTCTCCCGGCCATGGATATCGCCAGTTACCAGGGCCAGGTGTTCCCGGCTATCCACATCATTGGAATAGAGGCTTAGCCGGAATTCACCTTCCCTGGTGGGAAGATCAACCGTAATTTCTTTCGTGAGTGTCATAGGTGCCTCTGTATGTGAAACAGATATGTTAGTTTATTTGGGAATTTGCGTTTTTCAAAGAACGAAGTTGGCGTACCAGGCGTAAAATGCCGAGCAGGCAGCCCGCGTGACAGATATTGCTTGACTTCTACCTGAGGAATGGTTTGATTTATTGGTAATAAGAAATCTATTCAATATGGTATCGTACTTTTCCGTTTGCACTTAGAATATTTATTTCACGCAGAATAGATTTGTCTTAGTAAAACACGTTTGAACAGATAGATGATAAAATAGTTGTGTAACAAATTGGTATACAGCAATGCTGTTTCATTGGTTGGGCCTGTATAGTGCCTAGACTGGAAGGAACAGATATTCACGGTTGTACTCATGTGTGTGTGGATGGGTAAAGTAAAGACAGTTTCAGTCGGGAGGATCGGGATGCCGTGGAAGTATGACAATCGAAAAAGACTGGCAAAGAAGAACGTCACGCGTGGGATTGTGTTGGTTGGGATTGCGATTATCCTTTTGCTGGTGCTGGTGACGAATGTGCCCCAAGATGCCGGGTCAGTATTTGGAATATTTTGCAGGGTGGTGGCGGGCGGATTGTTGATTGCGGCGGGAATAGGTCTCTGGCAGCTGATACGTGGTTTGGGCCTCTACATCAAATATCTTAGTAACAGGGGATAAGCGAACATAATATCTCAAATGCGTATTTTCGAACAGGATATATTTACCTCTGTATCCCGCTTCACGGCAGGTACAGAGGAATGTAAAATAATCGATTGCACTAGTTTGGGCTGCGGACTACATTTTGCGCTCTTATGGAATAATGAATGCGGATAACTGGATAAACACGCTGTGAAAATTGATTTGATAGTCGGGGCCCGGCCGAATTTTATGAAGGCGGCACCCCTGTACCATGCTCTACAAAATCATCCAGAGTTGTTTGAGGTCAGATTAATCCATACCGGCCAGCATTACGACCGGAAAATGTCACGTATTTTCTTTGAGGAACTGGGCCTGCCAAAGCCGGATGTTTATCTTGGCGTCGGATCGGGGTCGCATGCCGAGCAGACCGGGGCGGTGATGACCGAGTACGAAAAGCTGCTCATAGACGATCCGGTGGATCTGGTCCTCGTGGTTGGCGATGTGAATTCCACCCTGGCCTGTTCACTCGTTGCAAAGAAGTTACATATTAAACTGGGACATATCGAAGCCGGGCTCAGGAGTTTCGACCGAAGAATGCCGGAGGAGATCAACCGGCTGGTGACGGACAGCGTTGCGGACTACCTGTTTACCACCAGCAGGGATGCGGATGAGCATCTGAAAAAGGAAGGGCACAGCGAGAATTCTATATTTTTCGTCGGCAACCTGATGATCGATTCGCTGGAGGAATTCCTCCCCCGGGCGGACTGTTCGAACCTCCTTGATTCTCTGGAAATTGAATCCGGCGAATACGGGCTGATTACGCTGCACCGGCCTTCGAACGTGGACGATGAGGAGATTTTTACCGGAATCCTGGAAGCCTTTCAGGAGATTCAGGGTGAGTTGCCGCTGATTTTTCCCGCCCATCCCAGGACAAAGCAACGGATACACGAACTGACTGCATCCGGTGCGCTGGAATCAATGCCCGGCTTGCATATTATTGATCCGGTGGGCTACCTGGAGTTTATTGGTTTAGAACGTGACGCGAAAATTATTTTAACGGACTCAGGCGGAATCCAGGAGGAGTCCACGGTGCTCGGCGTACCGTGTCTGACGCTCCGGGAGAACACGGAGCGGCCGGTGACGGTTGAGGTTGGGACGAATCGACTGGTGCATCCGGCCAAAGATGAAATTCTTGACGCGGTTCGAGCGGCCCTTGACGCAGCAGAGAGCTCCGGTGAGATTCCGGAATATTGGGACGGGCACGCTGCCGGACGCATCGTTGACATTTTAATTGAAGTGAATGCATTAATAGATGAGAGTAACGCAAGTACATTAAACTCATAGGTATTTACCGGTTGTTGAGAGTAATTTGTGTGATTTATCACATCCAGTTGTCGATTCTGGCATAAGTTGTTGAAAAGTACCGTTTGTCTGAATATTATTGCCAGAATATGGAGAAAGGAATAATTACTCCGAGGTGAATAGAGAAAAATCCCTGATGATTTTGACTTAATTCCCATTAAACATTGCGTAAGAACATTACAGGTGATTGATAATCCTGTAGGGTGCTGCTTGGCCGGCGTGCGTTTTAGAGTAGTTGGGTATGAAAGGTAAACTCCTTGTTCTGAGAGAGTTCGGAGCGGGGATGACATTGAGAAGAAGCAATTGCATGGCATAACACTCCATGATATAAATGGGAGTGAGGTGGCGAAGCCACGTCTAACAGGAAAGCCCGTAGTATTTGGCATGATTTGGATGCTAAAATTTATTGCTGTTTTCTCTTGAGTTTTCTTTTACCTTTGACAAATATTTCCGTGAGAACGAACTGATAGTAGTGTTGAGAGTAAGTAAATGAAAAATATTTTTGGGAACAGGATGATCAGCGGGGTACTGCCATACGTTTTTCTCCTGACAATGGGCATATTCCTCCTCCCGGTTGCGGTTCATCAACAGGTGCCGGGACAGGTGCAGGAAGAACTGGAACGGCAGGGGATGACCATCGAGGAGGCCCGGCAGCGGGCACGACAGCTGGGCATCGATCTGTCCAACCCCCAGCAGGCAACACAGCGTGCGCGGGAATTGGGCATCCCGGAATCCAGAATTCAGCAGATGCTGGACGCCTATCAAAGTGCGTCGCCGGAGCAACGGCAGTCGCAGCAGGATATGTTCTTCCGGGATGATACGACCGTTTGGGAGGATACAACGGCGTTGGCAGATACGACCGCCATGGCGCAGGATACCACCAAAGATACCACCCGTCGCGCGGTCGACAGTCTCCCGTATTTTGGATATAATTTATTTAAAAAGGTGCCTGACGCCTTTAAACCGACTGCGACTGGCCCGGTGGACGATGGGTATTTAGTTGGCCCGCAGGATGAGCTCCGGTTGGTGGTGTGGGGATCTGCGGAGTTTCAGTATGACCTGCCGGTAGACAAGGAAGGAAGAATTTATATCCCCAACGTGGGGCAGTTCACTGTCGCCGGGAAACAGTTGAGTACGCTGAGAGAAGAAATCAGACAGTGGCTATCCCGGAGTTATGCGGGACTTACGGCGAATCCGCCCACCGCTTATATGGATCTGACGGTCACCCGGCTTCGTCCTATTAAAGTGTATGTTTTGGGAGAAGTAAAACAACCGGGTGGTTATACCATCAGCAGTAATTCTACGGTATTTAATGTCCTCTATAGCGTGGGAGGGCCTCTCCGCCAGGGAAGTTTGCGTCAGATCAGTGTGATCCGGGATGGAAAAGTTGCGGCGACTGTCGATATGTACGGGTACCTGTTGAACGGGTACGAGCCCAGCGACCTCCGCCTGCAGAATAACGATCGGGTATTCGTGCCGCCCCGGGGCAAGACGGTTGCCGTTCGGGGACAAGTGAAACGTCCCGCATACTACGAGATGCTGGCGGATGAAACGTTTAAGGATCTGGTTGATTACGCCGGCGGGCTTACGGCGGAGGCGTATGCCGGACGCTTCCACGTGACCAGGATTATCCCCCTCGCTGAACGGGAAAACCCGTCGGTTGCCAGGGAGGTTTTGGACTTCAGCCTGACGAAGGTGCTGAGCGGTGAAAAGGATGTGAGTTTGGCCGATGGAGACCATGTCAGTATTTTCTCCATATTGAAGTCGTATCAAAACCGGGTATTTGTCAGCGGGGCGGTATACCAGCCGGGACAGTATGAGCTCAGCGACTCGGTTCGTACAATCCGTCAGCTAATTCTTCGGGCAGATAGCGTCCGCCCGGATGCCTATCTGGAAAAGGCTGATCTTATCCGGGTCAACAGGGATAGCACGGAACGGCAAATTTCTTTAAACCTCAATTTGGCATTTGAAGATCATCCCAGGCATAACCTCCCCCTGTTGCCTGATGATAGCCTGCGGGTGTATTCCCGGACGGATCTGGATACGATCAGACAGGTGGCTATCAGCGGGCAGGTTCGCAATCCCGGCGTATTTACCCTCCGGGACAGTATGACCGTGTATGACCTCTTGTTTAGAGGCGAGGGACTGCTTGACGAGGAGTATCTCAAGACGGTTTATCTGCCCCGGGCCGACCTCTTCCGGCAAACACCGGATGGCCGGCGGGAGATTGTGGTACCGTTTAACCTGGAGGAGGCTCTGAACGGTGACGGATTGGCGGAAGAGCGGTTACAACCACATGACGAAATCCGGGTTTATCCCCGCAAGGTGGAAGAGCGGGTTTCGGAAAAGTTTGTCAATATCAGTGGATCGGTCAAAAATCCCGGACAGTATCGTCTCCAGGAAAATATGACGCTGGAGGACCTTATCTTCAGGGCGGGTGGTTTCACCGAGGATTCGTATCTGGAGCAGGTGGAAATCTCCAGGCTCCTTGAGCCGGAAGCACAGGATGCCCAATCGAGAGCTAAAACCCTGACCATTCAGCTGCTACCTGAAGTGATGAGGGATTCGACTATTTCATTTGGAATTGATGATACGACACTGGCGCTCAGTAATGCCCGGACCTTTTCTATGCATCACCGGGACCGGGTTTATGTTCGTCGTGATCCGAATTTTAAACCCCAGAAGGTTGTTACTGTCAGCGGCGAGGTGCAATATCCTGGAGATTATACCCTGCGGGAGGAGAATGAACTGCTCTCCCAGGTATTGCGGCGTGCCGGAGGATTACGCACTACCGCCTATCCCAAGGGAGGCCGCCTGGTCCGGAAAGGGCAGAACGTGATCACCCGGATTGACCGGGCGCTGGAGGGCGAAGAACGGGCAGACGTCATCCTGCAGCCGGGAGATGAAGTTATTATACCACCCCAGCCGAACACTGTCTCCGTGCAAGGCAACGTAGCCAATCCCGGCCTTATCAAGTTCGAGGAAGGCCGGCGGCTCTGGTTTTATCTGGATCGCGCCGGCGGTGTTGGCGACCGGGTGGAACATGTGTACATCACACAAGCATCCGGAGCTACATTTGAAGTGGATCCGCGGTGGTACTGGCTTGATCCGAATCCCAAGGTGGATGACGGAGCGATCATCCGGGTGACCGAGGCACCGGAGCGCGAACGGGAGCCGTTCAACCTGGGACAAACACTGACCGATATCTCGCAAATTATTTCGACAACGCTGACGATACTAGTGTTAGCGAGTCGGTTGTGATTGTTAGGAAAAAATTGTTCATCGCTTACATTACCGATAAAAAGTAATGCCTGAAGATCCGAATAATAAAGCCCATAAAGATTATAATCAAAGAGATGATTCCTCTGCAGAACTTATAGCGTCTGACTATAGCGGGAGAAAAGTATCTTTACTTGACCTATTTCTATTAGTGCTTCGACGTAAAAGGGTTATTCTATATACGATAGGTTTTTGTATGATTATAGGGTTGTTCATCGCTCTTTTTGCTTCTCCGGAATATAAATCTTCTGCCACACTTATTAGAGAGATTGAAGCACAGGAAACTGGAATTGGGGGATTTTCTTCGCTAAGTCGGGGGTTGGGAGGCTTAGGCATTAATTTGGGTATTGCCACAACCGGGTTGACGGCCGAGGCGTACCCTGACATTATTAAAAGCAGGGAGGTTCGGCTAGCCGTTGTACGAGATGAATTTTACTTTTCCGAGCTTGGTGATACCCTAACTTTAACAGATTATTTTGACGGTGAAGCATCCATTATTTCAAGAATCCTTAACGTGCCAGGTAAATTCATTGAATCTTTTAAGAAAGAGCCAGCGAAGAGAGCAGTTATAAACACCTCTGGGGAAAGTTCCTATCCAAGTGAAGCAGAAGAATTAGCGATGAAAGTAGTATCTGAGATGCTTGCGGTTAACATCGATAGGGGAACTGGCTTAATGTCTATTGATGTAACAACTGAGGATCCTCTATTTTCAGCAAAGCTAGCAGAGAGTTTTATTGAGCACCTAAAAGACAGGATTCGGGGGATCAAAACACAAAAGGCACGAGACAATTTGGATTTTGTCCAAGAACGGTTTGTTGAGGCCGAAGTTATTTTAAGGCAAGCCGAAAAACAACTGGCCAACTTTCTTGATCGTAATACCAATCCGCAGACCGCGGAACTTCGGACTGAACAACAGAGATTACAACGGCATGTCAATTTCAAATCACAGCTCTATAGCGATCTTCAAACCCAACTCACTCAGGCTGAGATCGAGCTGCAGCGCAGTGAGCCGGTGATTACTGTCCTCGAGGAGCCAGTGCCTCCGATGGATAATAGCAAACCGAACAGAATGCTCACTGTAATTATTAGTCTATTTATCGGGAGTGTTCTGGGAATAAGCGTTGCATTCTTTCAGACAACAATTGACAATCTAAAAGAAGATGAAGAAGAAAGGGAGAAAATACAGGAGATTAAAGAACACCTGATTCCTGCACGATGAAGATGAATACGTAAAAAAAATAACCCTGTCTCTCTGAATCTGAAATTTTCGATAAATCTGATGATAAATAATTGTTTCGATTTATCTTACCAATACTAACGGAAAAAAATAGTTTTTCTAAATATTAATGAATAAAACTTCTAAAATTTATGTTGCAGGCCATACCGGGATGGTTGGCTCTGCTATCGTTCGCAGACTGCAGGATGAAGGTTACGATAACTTAGTATTAAAAATACATTCCGAGTTAGACCTACTTCGTCAGAATGAAGTGGAAGATTTTTTTAAACAGGAACAACCGGAATATGTTTTCGTGGCGGCTGCAAAAGTGGGCGGTATTTTGGCCAATGATACCTACCGGGCGGAATTTATCTACGAAAACCTCCAGATTCAAAATAACATCATCCAAAACGCCTATAAAAACGGTGCAAAAAAGCTGATTTTCTTGGGTAGCTCCTGCATCTACCCGAAACATGCGCCCCAGCCGATGAAAGAAGAACACCTTCTGACCGGTGAACTCGAGAAGACCAACGAACCATACGCTATTGCCAAAATTGCTGGCATCAAAATGTGCGAAAACTATTATCGTCAGTATGGTTCCAATTTCTTCTCAGTTATGCCAACCAACCTTTACGGTCCAAACGATAACTTTGATTTAAAAACGTCTCATGTCCTTCCTGCACTCATTAGAAAATTCCATGAAGCCATAGAAGAGGGGAGTGATCGGGTCGTTTTATGGGGAACGGGGGAACCGAAACGAGAATTTCTCCATGTCGATGATATGGCTGACGCCTGCGTCTACCTAATGAAAACAATTGATGCAGGGCAAGTTTATGGTAAAGACATCACCCACATCAACATAGGAGTTGGTGAAGACCTCAGCATTAATAATTTGGCAAAAATCATTGCGGAAATAGTTGGCTATCAAGGAGAAATCGACCATGACACTGCTAAGCCGGATGGAACGCCACGGAAATTATTGGATGTGTCTCTGCTACAGAAGTTAGGTTGGACTCATTCTATCTCATTGAGAGAAGGGATTCAGCAAACATATCATTGGTTTCTTGCAAATCATTAAATGATTTAATTTACTATTTCTACACAAATACGAATAATGTAATATAGACGGAATGGGTGAAATGAAAAAAGCACTTATAACGGGGATTACTGGTCAGGATGGTTCTTATCTCGCAGAACTTTTAATGGAAAAGGGTTATGAAGTTCATGGAATTATTCGCCGGGCCAGTACCTTCAATACAAAACGTATTGATCATTTATATAAAGATCCCCATACAGAGGATGTGCAAATGTTTCTACATTATGGGGATATGACTGATAGTAGCAATTTAAACCGGCTGCTTGAAAAAATAGAACCTGATGAAATATATAATCTCGCGGCACAGAGCCATGTTAAAGTTTCGTTCGAAGTTCCTGAATATACGGCGGAAGTAGATGGTATAGGTGTTTTGCGGTTTCTGGATGCCATTAAAGAGGTTGGTTTAAAGGATGCGACCAAGTTTTATCAGGCGTCTACGAGTGAAATGTATGGCAAAGTCCAGGAAGTACCTCAAAATGAGAATACCCCATTTTACCCCCGAAGTCCATATGGGGTTGCGAAATTATATGCATATTGGATTGTCAAAAATTATCGTGAAGCATATGATCTGTTTGCTGTTAATGGGATTTTATTTAACCATGAATCGCCCCGACGAGGAAAAACGTTTGTGACACGCAAGATTACACGTGCAGCGGCAAGAATTCAACAGGGCCTGCAATCAAAACTGTACCTCGGGAATCTGGATGCCAAACGGGACTGGGGATACGCTCCAGAATATTGCAAAGGAATGTGGCGAATGCTTCAGCAAGAAAGTCCGGATGATTACGTTCTTGCCACAGGTGAAACTCATACGGTGCGGGAATTCGTTGATTTGGCATTTCGTGAAGTCGGACTTCAGTTAGTTTGGCAAAACGAAGGTAAGGAAGAAATCGGTATAGTAGCTGCTATTACTGATGACAACTATACAGGGGATATACAATGTGGAGATGTTCTCATTGAGGTGGATCCCAAATATTTTCGGCCCACAGAAGTGGATGTTTTAATTGGTGACGCTTCGAAGGCAGCTGATAAATTAAACTGGAGAAGCCGCTTATCTTTTGAAGAGTTAGTTCACGTTATGGTTCAATCTGACTGGTCTGATTTACAGGAAGAGAAACGCTACGGAGGCACTCTTAGTATTTGAATTTCTGTTCTAAAATTGATCCTATATCAAGGCTAAGGTATTACAGTGATCCATTTTTAAAGAGTACACTCATTGTTTCTTTCTGATATTGCTTGGAAATTTTGAAATTTAAGGAAAAAATATCAATAAATAGGGGTGAAGGAATTCAGATTTTTATCTGAATATTATGATAGATTTCCTATAGATGATAAATATATTTGATGGCAATTTTCATCTGTTGTATTAGGCCGGAATTCTTCTAAAAGTATGGATCTTTATCTTAATAAATATAACACGGTTGCTGTGTATTTTTTCTTGGTGAGTATTCATGTCTTATTAATGTATGCGTTTAAAGGGTATATGGGCTTAAATATAAATGCGCCATCTTTCATTTTAATTAAACTTTGGAAAGAGTTGGTCATTTCCCTTTTTATTTTAGTGAATGTTGTTATGACATCATACAGAAGGAATAAAATTGAATTCCGTATGATCCTACTTGATGATTATATAGTTTTATTCTTACTGCTCGGTATATTATATATACCGATTGGGGGAAATCTCACAACATCAATTTGGAGTTTTAGGAGCCTTTACGAAATTTTCTTTTTTTACATGGCGGGTCGGTTTTTTGTCTTTACCATAGATGGGTATGCTAAAGTTTTAACCCGGATGATTGGTATTGCCGTATTGGTAAGTATTTTTGCGGTTATTCAAGTTAAATATTTGGGAACTAATTTTTTTTATGATGTCTATAATGTTGATAAACTTGCCGTCGCGCATACAGCCTATGGGTATGAGCAAATTAGAGCGACCTCTACCTTTATAACTGCCCATGAATTTGGCTTATTTATAGTTCTTCAAATTTTATTTATACCTTTTCTTTGGAATTACTACGACAGTAATAAAGTGAAAATATTTTTAAGTACTTCGCTTCTCATAATTTTGGTAGGTCTTGTATTTTCTCTCTCAAGAAGTTCTATAGTGATTTTATTTGTATGTGGTATAATATATTTAGGTAGGAATTTTAAAAGATTACCTGTTTACTTAATATTAGGAATATTTGTTTTCTACGTTTTGCATTATACGGGAGCAATTCAAAATCTCTCGTATATTTTTATAGGAATGGATCCCTCTAGTAGCGGCAGGTTGGATGTCTTAAATGAAGCAGTGCATTTCATTATGGACCACCCGTTTGGTTCTGGTCTAGGAACTGTAGGTGTAGTTGTAAGAAGATTTATACCAACTGCTCCTCAGTTTGAAGGAGAATTATTTAACATTCTCGCTCAATTGAGTATCGTCGGGTTATTAATTTATATTTCTATCTATTTTCAAACATTTAAACAGATTAAGTCAGCTTTTCATTCTGAAAATAAGTCCATCACAAATTTTTCTATCAGCGTATTTCTGTTGGTATTGGCGTTAGGATTGAGAGAATTAATTCTCCCAAGAGATTTTAGCAATTATTCATGGGGGTGGTTTATGATTGGTTCGTTTGTTAGCTCAAAATATTACTGGACACAAAATTTTAAAAACTTAGTAAGGAGATGACCAATTTAGATAGTTCTTAAAGTAGTCAGTCGGTTTGTAGTCTCTCTGAAATGAACGTAATTGAAGCATGGTACCCCAATATTAATTGAACATTCTAATATAGATTCAAATAGATCGTATCGATTAAGAAATAATTTAATTACTAGGATTCGATGTATGAGTTTTAATAAACTTAAAAAATCAAGTATAATACTTCTCGGCCTTGCTGTAAAAATTATTGCCCTTGTTGTACGTCCAAATAAAGACTATTGGGTATTTGGTGCTGGAAAGGGAGAGGATTTTATCGACAACTCAAAATTTCTTTTTTTACATGTTGCACATCATAATCGAAAAATTCATCCGATTTGGATTACGACTAATAAGCGTGTCATTTCCCAACTGAGAACGGAAGGTTACGAGTGCTACCACAATTACTCCGCAAAAGGCATTTTTTCCATATTAAAAGCAGGTGTAGGAATTCTTTGTACTAACCGGTCAGATATACATTTTTTTCAACCATCAAAGGATAAAATTCTAGTAAATTTATTTCATGGTATGCCTATCAAAAAAATCATATATGACTTTGAAGGCCATAATTTAAAACGAAATCCCTTTTATGATAAAATATGGAATGTTTTTGCAGCGACTTCTAAATGGGAAGACTCAAGATTAATTCCGAGCACCGCCGAATTTTTTAATGAATCATTGAGCACTGCTTTTAAGACAGAAAATGTGTATGTCACTGGTTTACCAAGAAATGATATTTTTTTTTATGACACGCATGTTAAAGAAAAATTTAAAGGTATTGACAATCATAAAAAATGGAAATTGAGTGATAAAAGGATTGTATCGTATTTACCAACCCATCGCAAATTTGGTAAAGGCAAAATAAACCCAATACCATTTATCGATGACCAAGAAATGCAAGATTTCCTTAGTAATGCCAATACAATACTGTTGTATAAGGCACATTATAATTATGCCATCCATAAGGATAGAATACCTGATGAAAAGAGCGTGATGAACATCAGTCACTGGGACATTGATACCCAATACCTGTTGAAAATATCTGACGTTCTTATCACTGATTATTCAAGCTGTCTATTCGATTTTTTACTCCTCGATCGCCCTATTCTATTATATTTCTATGATAATTATGCAATAGAGGATAATCACCTGTATTTTGATATAGAAGACCCGCATTATGCTCCAGGCCCTATAATTCGTAATCAGAAAGAGTTAAAACGTATATTAGTTGGGGTAATAGAGACGGGAGATCCTTTTCGTCAAAAAAGACAAAAGTTTGTGCAGAAGTATCACAAATTTCGGGATGGTAAAAGCAGTTTACGTATAGTCGAATCTATCAATAATATCCTGTCCGATCGAGGTGATTTAAGCGATGTATGATAAATTAAAATCCCTCACGGCCGATATCTCCATCTACGGTTTGGCCGAACTCTTAAATCGGATGATGCAGGTCCTTTTTCTACCAATAATTTTTATCTACATCAAGCCTCACGACTTTGGTGTATTGGATTTTTTCTTAACTGCAAAAAACTTATTATCTATTGGATTAGGTTGGGGTATAATAACCGCGATTCAACGATATGCCTATAAAGATATTGAGGCGAAGTTTACTGAAGTAGTTTCAGTTTCGATTTGGTACATATTAATTATTGATATTGTAATAGGATTGCTAATATTAATAGGTCTCTACGTCTTTTTAAATGAAAATAATATAGTCTATTTTGATGCTGTTGTCGTTACAGTCTCAATATCTGTATCTTTTGCGTTGCGATCTGTAGCACTAGGAGTTTTACGTTTAAAGAGAAAACCGAAGAAGTTTTTAATTGTTACAGTGAGTAATGTGGTTTTCTATTTATTGCTCACATTTTTATTTATCAAATTTTTGGATTTAACTTATATGGCCTTTTTATATGGTGGCCTGATTGCCATCATGCTCTCGACTTTAATCGGTATTCTTTTCATAAGGGAGTGGATAACCTTAAATCTAAATTTAAATTTGGCTCGACGGATTTTAGGATTTGGTGTTTCTGTATTATCAACCTCAATGGCCTTTCAATTTATCAACAGTTCAAATCGGTTTTTTTTAAAAATAAATAACAGTTTCAGCGATATTGCTATGTTGGGAATGGCTAATCGGCTTTCGGTGTTCGTTGGAGGATTACTCATTGCACCTTTTGGCTTAGCATGGCTTCCGTTTGTCAACGAAAATTTCAGCCGAAACGATTTTCCGGAAATTTTCCGAAAGGTTTATATCTATGTCACTTACGTCGGTCTCTTATTGACTTTAACGATCAGTCTTTTTGCTAGTAATATTTTAGACCTCGCAAATGATATCGAATATGTCAACTCAGCAATTTATGTGCCGATTTTTTCATTGGTATTTGTTTTTCAGGGTTTTTATTACCTTTTCTCAACCGGGATTTATCTCCAAAAGGGTAGAAAAAATTACTATACTATCGCACTTGTCAGTTCAATATTTAATATTGTAATGTATATATTATTGTTAAATGTTCTTAATGTAATGATCGTGAGTTTGATTACGCTTGGTACATATGTGTTGATCTTTCTTATGGCATATTATTTTGGACAAAAAATGATCCAAGTATCAGTATTTAATACAGAAGTTGTATCCTGTTTTTTGACTTTTATTGTACTCATGGTCGTTAATTTGAATTATCTGCCAGCCATGTGGGCAATTCATGAAATAGTTTTTAAAATACTATCTGTAGTGGTGTTTGTTGGATTATTGTTTATAATACCCTCAATGCGAAAGGATGTTTCGTTAATCATAGCCAAGATAGGTTAACAATTTTGATATAATTTTAATTTCGAAGGATTAGTTATTTATGAGTAGAAAAGTTATAACTTACGGTACTTTTGATCTATTTCATTTTGGCCATTTAGAGCTGCTTCGGCGGGCGAGAGAATTGGGAGATTATCTAATAGTAGCGGTCTCAACAGATAAATTTAACAAAATTAAAGAAAAACGATGTATCTATAAATTTGAGCATCGAATAAAGATAGTGGAGGCTATCCGTTACGTAGATGAAGTTATTCCGGAGAATCGTTGGGAACAAAAGCGTGACGATATCCTATCAAAGAATGTTGATATTCTTGTTATGGGAGATGATTGGGAGGGTAAGTTCGACGAATTGAACGATGTATGTGAAACTGTCTATTTACCCCGCACCTCTAAAATTTCTACTACAGATATTGTGAAAAACATTGAGCAAAACAATTACCGTTAATAGTAAGATGTTTTAGCAAAGAGGTTAATAGTTAAACGAATTTATTGCAAAAAAATATTAGAGTACTAATCTATGAAAATACAAGATGTTAAAAATATTACGAGTAAAGGTAGTCGCGACCCTTTTTTAACCAACAGAATTTTTTTTCGACATATCTCAGTATATGTCACGTATATCTTTCTTAAACTGCGTATCCCAGCAAATACAGTGACTTTTCTAAGCTCAATTGTTGCAATAACAGGAGCATTTTTACAGGTTTATAACGATATGCAAATACTATTGATTAGCTGTGTTCTACTAAACTCCTATTATATATTGGATATGGCTGATGGAGAAATTGCCCGGTACAATATTAAAAAAGGAAAAAGGCAACCTAATGAGGCCGGACCGTATTTTGATGCTCTGGTACACTACTTCCTTACTCCACTCCTTTTTTTCTCTGTTGGATTATTTTGCTATCATAAATATGGAGCAGAGATATATCTTTGGGCCGGATTGATTGTGGGAATGTGGTTATCATCATACGCCCAATCTGCCGCAAATAGAGTTATACTCGACTTCTTACTTCAAGGAAATCGAGATCCCAATGGAAAAATTATTGATGAACTTTGGAGGGATAACAAGTACGACAACTCAAAGGCTTCCATTAAACAAAGGGTGAGGTTCCTAATAAGAGAAGCATTTTCTTCTCAAGGACAAATTATTACTCTTACTTTATTGATAATTTTGGATTGGATATTCCAACCAGGAATATCATTTCGAGCTTACTATTTATTGATTATGGCTGGAATCGCATTGCTTAATATGCCTCGTGTTTCGTATAAGTATTTTCGAATGCTAAAAGAATTATAATTTGACAAATGGGCCTAAGAAATATTTTCAGACTTGGGTATTAATTTTTCTAGTTTTGTGTTTTCAATGTTTATAAGACAGCAAATTAATAATAAAAAAATGGTATAAATGCTTTGAAGGAACTCCCCAAAATATCAATAATTACACCTTCGTTTAATCAGGGTGAATTTATCGAGAAAACTATTCAAAGTGTAATAAATCAGGATTATTCAAATACTGAATACATTGTTATTGATGGCGGCTCTAGCGATTCGACTGTTGAAATAATAGAGCAGTATGAAAAACATATTACGTATTGGATAAGCGAGCCGGATACAGGGCAATCCAACGCAATTAATAAAGGATTGAAAAAGGCAACCGGTGAAATATGGGCGTATTTATGCTCTGATGACACCTATAATGAAGGAGTTCTTCAGTCAGTGGCGACTGTGTTTCAGGAAAATCCGAATTGCGATTTAATATATGGCGGATGCAACTTCATAAATGAAAATAATATAGTCACACGGGTAAAGCGACCAGGTGAGTTTAATCGGAAAAAGTTATTAATGGGTAATTATTTATATCAGCCCTCAGTATTTTTGCGAACAAATATATTTCAACGATTCGGGTTATTTTCCGAAGAACTCAACTATAGTATGGACTATGAATATTGGCTGCGGATCAGTAAAGAGGCGAATTTTTGTTATATCGATAAAATTCTCTCAAATTATAGGCTTCATACTAATTCTAAATCAATGGACCAAATTGTGTCTATGGTAAGGGAATCATCGAAGGTACGCAAACGATATGGAGCTGGATGGCGAGCCGATTTGGATTATATATTATTTGTTATGTGGGGACAACACTACTACCGATTTAAACGCAGGTTTTTTGAGTGGATAAGCGCATAATGAAATCTTTATTTGAAAAGTTATTTCGTCGTATTAAAAAAGATAAATCGTTTACACTTCATGAACAGTGGACATTACTCCCAGTGGTTACTATGCTTCTTTCAATGGCGATGAGTCTTGTTCGAGGAAAGTGTGTAGGAATAAACTTTAAGAAGCAAGAGGGATTTATATTTGTTAAAAAAGGTGTCAGGTTGATGAATACTCATCATATAGAAGCAGGTAAAAACCTAATATTAGAGGAAGGTTGTGAAATTAATGGATTAGCTAAAAAAGGTATAAAATTTGGTACAAATGTTACCGTTGGAGCGTATGCGCTTATTCGACCGAGTAATTTTTACGGTGGAGAGCCGGGTGAAGGGCTGAAGGTAGGTGATAATTCTAATATTGGGCCATACAGCTATATCGGATGCTCGGGATACATAGAGATAGGTTGCAATGTAATGTTTGGTCCCAGGATTAGTGTTTATTCAGAGAACCATAATTTTCAGCGAACTGATATTACAATCAAAGAGCAAGGCATAGAAAGGCAGTTCGTCAAAATTGAGGATGATTGCTGGATAGGTTCTAATAGCGTCATATTGCCGGGCGTTACTATCGGCAAAGGTGTTGTTGTAGCTGCAGGAAGCATCGTAACTAAAGATATTGCCCCCTATTCTGTTGTTGCTGGCAATCCTGCTCGTATATTAAAAAATAGAAATTAAATTAATTGTGAACATTCTATTTATTCATTCCGCGTCAGATTTGTATGGCTCCGGGAAAATAATGTTATATGTTATCGATGCTTTGCAATCGAAAGGACATGTGTGTCAAGTATGTGTCCCCAACGAAGGGCCGTTAGTTAGTGAATTACGTAAAAGAAAATGTAAAATCCAAACGATGGAATTGGGAATTATACGAAGGAAATATCTTAATTTTTTTGGGCTATCCAATAGGATTTATGCCCTAGTATGGTCAATACTTAAATTGGGAAAGATCATTAGAGAAGATAAGATTGATGTAATTTACTCGAATACGTTAGCCGTTTTATGCGGTGCATTTGCGGCAAAATTTTTTCAAAAAAAGCATATTTGGCATATTCATGAGATTATTGACTCTCCCAAAATATTTGCACTATTTCTATCTGTTCTGATACAACACCTATCTGATTCGGCAATAGCAGTTTCAACACCGGTGAAGAAATACTGGGATACCATTTATAAGAGGAAATCTGAAAAGGATATTATTAAAATTATTCATAATGGGATACCATTGGAAGATTTTGATGTATCTCGATCCTCACTAAGAGAAGAAATAGGATGTGATGACCGGTGTACTATTGTTGGAATGATAGGAAGGGTTCACCACTGGAAAGGACAAGACTATTTCCTTAAAATGGCAAATAAAATTCATCAAGATTTCGAAAATGTCCGATTTATTATGGTAGGTGATACGTTTTCTGGGTACGAATATTTATATGAGAATTTGTCTAAATTAATACAGGGTTTTGGTTTGGAAAACGTTGTTTACGACCTTGGTTATAGAAGGGATATACCTAACTTACTAAAAGGGTTTGATGTTTTTGTATTGCCTTCAACCCTTCCAGACCCTTTGCCGACAGTGGTGTTGGAAGCAATGGCAATGCAGGTACCGGTTGTAGCAACTGCACATGGGGGAGCTTTGGAAATGGTTGAACATGGAAAGACAGGATATCATATTCCATGGGATAATGCGAAAGCCGGTTCTGTGTACATTGAAAAATTAATATCAGATAAAAAAAAGAGGGTAGAATTTGGGAATAGAGGGCGCAGACGTCTTGAGACATTTTTTACATTAGATGCGTTTAAGAAGAACATTTCCGCAGTTGTATCTAATGTCGTACCCAGCTGATATGTTAAATACGAAAAGAATTGCAATAATTGGAACCCGAGGCTATCCTTATGTATATAGTGGCTACGAAACGTTTATAAGAGAATTGCTAGGTCGATTAAACCACAAGTTTGATTTTCACGTTTATTGTCATCGCCAGCTATTTGAGAATAAACCCAAAAAAGTGAACAATGTTACCTTGCATTACCTGCCTGCAATTCAGAAGAAGTCTCTAAGCCAGTTATCCAATAGCATTTTAAGTACTATGCACGCTCTATTCATGCGTTATAATATGATTTTATATGTCAATACGGCAAATGGCCCATTGGGGTTGTTGACCAAAATATTTGGAACTAAAACGGCTATAATTACAGATGGTTTAGAATGGGAAAGACCCAAATGGGAGGGGATTGGAGGGAAGTATTTTCTTTGGGCTTCTCAAAAAGCCACCAAGTACATGGATGTGCTCATTTCAGACAGCAAAGAGATGAAAAAAGTTTATGAGAAGAAATTTAACGCTGATTCTGTAGTGATCGCGTATGGAGCGAATTTGGTACGAGAGGAAAGCCAAACGACTACTGATGCATTCATAAATTTTTGTAAGATTCACGGTTTGAAGGCACGGGGTTATTACCTAATTGTTGGACGATTGGTACCAGATAATAATGCGGAACTTTTAATCGAAGGATTTCACAAAAGTAACTCCACCAAAAAGTTAGTCATCGTCGGTGATACGCCGTATCACGATCAGTGGGCTTCCAGAGTGAAATCTTATATGTCTGACAAAATAATCTTTACCGGTTATATTCGAGATCAAAATTTTTTAAATGATCTTTTTTTAAAGTCTTATGTCTATTTACATGGTCATGAATATGGTGGGACAAATCCGTCGTTATTAACGGCTCTTTCAAAACGATGTGCGGTGTTGGCTTTGGATACTAGATTTAGCAGAGAAGTTTTGCTTAATGGTCAATATGGAAGGTTCTTTGAAAAAAATGTACAATCACTGCGAGAACAAATAGAATCTCTGGAGCAAAACGAAAACTTAGTAGACAAATTGAAGAGAAGTGCTCCTAAACGGATTCAGGAGAGATACACTTGGGAGAAGATCGCAAAACAGTATGAGGAGCTGTTCCAAATAACCATATCAGGCTAAACTTATAAGGACAGCACTAAATTTAAGGCTCATGACTAGAACAGCATACCAGAAAAATGGTATATTTCAGCCTTGGTGCGGGTTATTATGTTTTCAAATCGTCAAAAATCCCTAAAGATCAATTCGGGCATTAGTACAACTGTTTGCCCTGGATATTGAAGTCGCCAAATTTGTAGCGATACTCGACTTGCCGCGGAACAATTTTAATTGGTTATTGCGGGCAGGGCGTGAACATAATATTGTCTTCTTTGAGACCGAATCACCATCCGGCGGCGAAATGGAAGTCGATGAAAGTAAATTCTGAGCAAAGGGATTCACAAGTAGAGGGGCCCTAAAGAGTTTGGATACAGTGATTCATAATGATGGGATATTGAGGTATGGTTGTTATGGGCAATAACAACCATTTTCGAGTCTATCAAAAACCCTGCGGACCAAATTACGGGGGATAGCCAACCCAACACCCTATTTGCATTTGAGAAATCGACTCCAGATTTAATCATTGGCATGAATACTTGTATCCATTGAGACTTAAATTATGTCGAAAAAAAATCCACAGTTCTATTCAGAGGCCTAGAATTATTACAACAAGAAAGTGTAAATAATTGATGGAAATAGTTAAAGAGCCGCTCAACGGACTGTTAATAATAAAACCAGATATTTACGAGGATGAAAGAGGTTTTTTTCTGGAAACTTGGCAACAAGAACGATATAGATGTATAGGTATAAAAAATAAATTTGTGCAGGATAATTGGTCCCGTTCTTTCAAAGGAGTTTTGCGTGGCCTTCATTATCAAAGAAGCCAACCTCAGGGCAAACTGGTGAGTGTCCGTAGAGGTAGAATCTTCGATGTAGCGGTAGACTTGAGAAAAAACTCAAAGACATTTGGAGTTTGGTATGGTGAGATTTTAAGCGATAAAAATCATGTTCAAATGTATAGCCCTCCAGGGTTTGCACACGGGTTTTCTGTATTATCTGAATGCGCCGATGTGAATTATAAATGTACTGCTTATTATCAACCTAACGATGAATACGGAATTATTTGGAATGACCAGGACTTAGCAATTGACTGGATGATTAAAAATCCTATAATATCTGAAAAGGATAAAAAATTTAGTTCATTTAGTAAAATTAAAGCATCCAATAAATTGCCAAAACCTGTGAATGTATCATTATGATCTATTAATTAGTTTATTTACATTTATTTTAACCTATAGTTCAAAAAAAGAAAAATCGAAGTTCTGCTAAGTTAATAAGTATAAATTGTAGTATAAAAAAAATGTAATAATTATTTAAAAGTTTTTAAAACTATTCCGTTATATTCTAAACCATCATAATAGTAAAAAAATGGTAAAAAAAAACTGGCCTTTATTGTATAGCATGCTCATACTTGTCTTTGATTATCTTTTAATGAATGCAGCATTTATTTCTGCTTTATATTTGCGATTTTCATCATTTACAATCATTGAAGATTATATCGCGTTATTAGTCGTTGCTAATATCGTGTTTTTTCCGATTGCCATTGTGAATGGCGTATATCGAGGGACTTTTAAAATTCCACTGCCAACACAAAAGCGACAATTAAAGGTTGTGATTATTATGTTGGCATTCATTTTAGCGCTGTTTGTTTTTTTGGCAAAGGGAGAGGACTATTCCCGGGCAGTCATTATTATTTTCCTGATGAGTCAATATTTTTTACTTTCGGTATGGCGCTCTCTAGCATACAGGTTAAATCAATTCCTTTTAAAGCATGGCTTCGGAAAAAAACGAAGCATAATAATAGGCACTGATAGGCATGCAGTTGAATTTTACGACATACTGAAAAATCATTATAGAAATCATTATCAGATATACGGATTCGTTGTCAACGGCGCTCCGGAAAAAACGCTAAACTCAATCAGAGATTCGATTATCGGGAAGGAGGAGAATCTACCGGATATTCTGGAAACGCATCCCACAGATAACATTTTTATTGTGAAAGAGACCTTGTCGGACAGCCATGTAAACGGTATTCGGCAATCGGCCAGACGATATCACGCGAAAGTAAAGGTAGTTTCTCCTAAGACCGATGATTTAATTCAACGATTAAATATCCGGGATATCACCGGAATTCCATTTAGCACGGGCCCCATTCGTTACCGGTATATGTTTGTACGTGAGAAGTTAAAACGAATGTTTGACTTATTTGCAGTAATAGTGGCAAGTGTGATTCTCGCGCCGATGGGCCTCCTTATTGCATTATTAATTAAAATGACATCAAAAGGACCAGTATTTTTTAAGCAGGACCGATCATTATATAAGGGGGAAAATACCTTCTCATTTCTAAAGTTTCGTACCATGTATGAGAACGCAGAAGAATTAAAAGACGAATTACGGAATCAAAACGAATCTGACGGGGCGCTCTTTAAAATGAAAAACGATCCTCGGGTTACACCCATTGGGAAAATATTGCGAAAGTATAGTCTGGATGAAATTCCGCAGTTTATAAATGTTCTCAAGGGAGAGATGAGTATTGTGGGACCTCGTCCACTGCCAGTTGAAGATTTCGAGATGTTAAATGGTGATTTAAAGAAATATAATTGGTGCAAAATACGCGGTGAAGCCAAGCCAGGGATTACAGGGTTATGGCAAATATCTGGTCGCAGTGATCTTTCCTTTGAAGAAATGTGTTTGCTAGATTTATATTACATAGAAAATCAATCAATACTATTTGATATTGAAATAATATTCGATACTATTCCAATTGTTCTTCTCGGTAAAGGAGCTTACTAATTGCACAAAATACCCGGTTATTATATTCATTCAGTTCTATTTGTCGGCGAAATCATTACCGAGATACCCAATCATAGAATCATTTAATATAATCTCAGAGATTCACCTATGTACAAAGAGTGATTTTTTGCGAATCGTGTCCAATCCCGAAAATCAATAGAAGGAATTCTAATGGATCGTTATACAAAAAAACGGACAATCGTTACAGGTGGCGCTGGTTTCTTGGGTTCGCATCTCAGTGAGGCACTACTCGGAAAAGGCCATGATATCCTATGTATTGATAACTTTTACACTGGTAGTAAAGCAAACATCGAACATCTGATTGAGAATCCTTATTTCGAACTCATGAGGCATGACATAACGATTCCCCTATATATCGAAGGTGATGAAATTTATAATTTAGCGTGTCCTGCTTCACCAATTCATTACCAAAGAGATCCCGTACAAACAACGAAAACTTCTGTGCACGGTGCAATTAATATGTTAGGGCTTGCTAAAAGATTGAATGTAAGAATACTCCAGGCTTCAACCAGTGAAGTATATGGGAATCCGCAAATTCATCCACAAACAGAAGAATATTGGGGGTACGTAAATCCGATTGGACCGCGCTCCTGTTACGATGAAGGAAAACGTGCAGCCGAAACTCTATTTTTCGATTATTACCGTCAACACCAGCTAGAGATAAAAGTTGTTAGAATCTTTAATACTTTTGGTCCTCGAATGCATCCCAATGATGGGCGTGTTGTGAGTAATTTTATTATGCAGGCTTTACAAGATTCACCTATCACCGTATATGGTGATGGTAAACAAACCCGTTCTTTCTGCTACGTGGATGACTTAATAAGTGGGATGATCAAAATGATGGAGTCTAATGCTTGTGTTACCGGACCCTTAAATTTAGGGAACCCGGTGGAGAGCACAATTCTGGAATTAGCAGAAAATATTATAGAACTTACAGGTTCCAATTCAACAATAGTATTTCGGGATCTTCCGCAAAATGATCCTGAACACAGAAAACCTGATATCAGTATGGCAAAAGAAGTGATTAACTGGGAACCCAAAATAACATTAAAAGAAGGTTTGAAACATACTATTAAATATTTTGATGAGTTGTTATCAAAATAGTAGTCCATCTAAATTAAATTTAAATAATTAATAGGAAGTGATTAGTATTTTCAATAGTATAAACTAAAAATTATTTGAAGAAATGTTCAGGTATCCCTATTAATCAAAGAATTCCCCGAGGTCTCTGCCTCGGGGTAGTTTATTATTAAGCTCTCAATTTTGATATTGAAATGATTGCAACAATTAAATATCAAACCTGACCTGTAGAGAATACAAATTATAATTTTCATCTTTTTCCCACCGTCTGGCAATGCCTAGTTCGGTCCGGAAGACGTTGGTTAAATCGTAACTCCAGGAGAGACCCAATTCCCGTGAAGTCCGGATATCGCCAACTAGCCATCCGGTACTGTTGTCCAGGGCAGGATCTCTGTGCATATAATTTTGGTTTGGATCATTGCCAAGGGGATAATAGTCGTTATCCCCCGGTTCGTTAGGATTTGTGCCGTCCTTTAACTGCTCGAATTGAACCGCAAGGTGTTGCCGGGCGTCGAGCCACCACCGGTTTTCGATATGCAGCAGCTGAGAGTTCGGCCCGGCGTAAAAACCCAATCCCCGGCCATTATGGGTGTAAGTGCCGTATAACGGAACCCGATGCGTATACACCCAGGGCCGGACTGCCGTAAATTCTACGGTGAGATCTGTTGGGCGCCAGCCGATATTCGGAGTCACAAGCAATCCGCCCTGTATGATCCATTGGTTGCGGTAATAATCTTTGAAGATTTTGTCCAGCTGGAGCTCATCGATCATCAGAGTACCGTAGAGCTTGACTCCATCAATGGGATAATATTCACCCTCAAAGTACCAGAGAATATTGTCCTGATTTCGGACCGTCAGGTTGTGCTGCACCGGCCACAGGAAGACGGTGGGGATAAAGTAAATAAGTTCGGGATCGCGGTCGCCGTAGACCAGCATCTCGGTGAAGGCTCCCTGGAATTTGTCGGACAAAGCAAATTCCCAGCGATGTCCCACAAGGTATTTTTCGCCGAAGGTGACGCTGCCGGTCTCCGGATCGGTTTCCGCCGGTTCCGCCGGGAGGATAGACCCGTGAAAGAACGAGAACCGAAATTGCCGGATCATTTTTGACCAGCTGATAAAGGGGAAGGGATCCACATTATTGGATAAAATAGTGGAATGCTGTGAATTACCCCACACAAGAGGCTCCGAGGCCAAAGAGAACCGGCCGAAATTAGAAGTATACTGGACATAAGCGTTAGCATAGTCAAAGGAAAATTCCCGATCAAAACCAAAGCTGCCCTCCCGGCCACTTGCTAGAAACCCTCCCTTATACTCATCCGGGGGATTGTTAAAGTTTTTGTCATATTGTACATCAAAAATTCGCGTGTCGCTATAGAGGCTGAAATTTTTCCCAAGTTGCATTGCAAGCCGATACGAGTGTTGGGTTAACAGCCTGTTTGTGGAACCTTTCCTCTCATACCGCCCCATTTCATTCCAGTCCAGCCAGATTAGATTATCGTTCTCCTCATACGTGACTAGGTGCAATTCTTCCCTGGACGGTGAATACTGAAACGCTTCTTTGAATGCGTGGGCAAATGTCTTCATCGAGCGGAACGTGTGATAAGTGCTCCGGTCTTCTGATATATGGAAATGCCGATCCTCCGTCAGCTCATACCGATAATCCGCCAGGTATTCGTCCAGAATCTCTTTTTCGATCCTGGAGAGTTCCGGGCGTTGCTCGTCAAGGCGTTGTAATTGTTCGGCAATATAATCACGCGTCAGCGGCCGGGTGTCGTCCATGTAGCCCGGCAGTAAGCCACGAGTGGCCATGCGTTCCAGGTAATCGTAGACGGGATCACCACTGCGAACGTGGAGCTGGGAACTGTGGCCGATATTGAATACCACCAAAATCAATATTAATCCGATAAAAATTGATTTTCCGACGCGCATAAGGCTCCATATAGTTGAGTTTGAATCGAAGAAAGGTAATAAATATAGCTTATCCAAAAAACTACAAATACATGCCTTTTCATTGATTCTGGGCACTTTTTTTTCCCGACGGATCGGGACAGGTAGAAAAAAAGTGCGAAAAAAACCCGGCGGAGAAAACTGGTTTGAAACCGCGTACGGTTCACTTCAGGTGAGAACCAGACCTGTGCCGATTTGAAATGCTCGGAATCTATGATTTCGTTAGCATTTCATTGTCGGTAAACTCCCTTCGGTCAGACAGCTGGTTCTCACTGTCTTCCCTCACCAGCCTCACCAGAGATGCCTCCCGGCAAGGCTCCTTCCGGAGCGCTCACCGAGCGGTTGAACAAACCAGTTTTCAAGGCCGATAAAAGAGCGGGGTTTCTGCTTTAAAAAGATACTTATTTTTATAGTTGGTTTTTCGAATGGCCTCCAAAATTATCTTGGCAGCCTTGACTTTTTGCCCACTTTTTTGTCAAGAAAAAAGTGGGAGGAAGTTGTGGGTTTTCGCCCCAGGTAATCGTAAACGGGATCGCCGATGCGAACGTGTAATTGACTGCCAAAAACACGACCATATCCGATTGCAATCAATATCAGGCAAATAACTCCAGCAGCGATTCGTTTTCTGAGATGCTTAAATCTCCATTGTACCGATTACGCAGTGAATTTTAACGATGTAACAATTTCAGATTTCCCGCAAAACAGGAAAAAAGGTGTGTTGTGAACCAGGATTCCACTAATATTCCTACTTTGTTCAGAATCACAACCGGAGTCCTGATGGAGAAAGCGCGCAATAACCCGCCCCTCCGTTCTGCAAGGCAATTGGATTTGATGGATAATCTTATAAACCTGATGGCACCGCCGGGAACGGTAGCGAGTTACTTCAAAAATGATAATAATTATTAATTCTGATAAAAAAAGGGGCTAAAGCCCCACAAAAGTTAAAAATGCTTCAAATACCCCGGCATAAATGCCGGGGCTATTCAAATTATTCCGATTTATGAATAATTCCGTTTAGAAATAAGGACAATATGATAATGTAATTCCACGACTTCCATTCATCAGACCATAGTTCACAGCACATTTTCTTATCATCAATGCGGTAATCAGATAGAAAATGTGCTTTTTTTGTGTCCCGCCGTAGCGGGATGGATGAATAATTTTCCAGAGGGATTTCGCCCAGACTCCATCCCCGGACGGAGACGTGCAAGGAACGCGGGCTGTGAAGTCGGGGGGCTTCATATTTTGTAGGCTTTCTGATAGAATTAATAAGGGAACAAACCTAATGGCCCAAGTACACCGGCAGCCTGTTGCAATGTTTCGGCATATCCAAATGATCTGGAGAAGTGACCCAAACGTCGAAACACCTACCAAACTCAGATTCCCCGATCTGGCCCTCGAAAATACACTTGGCGTGAATTGTTGGGAAAACCAACGTAAAACTCCGCGGCTAGTGCTGTCCGTTGCAACGGAGGACAGGTTGAATGCCCGAAATAAGCCTTGCGGGCGTATATACAAAATGATACTTTTAAGCCGAAGTTTAAATAACTCATGAGGACAGACCCATGTATACTACTAATATCAAAAAATGGGGAAACAGCTTAGCGGTGCGTATTCCAAAACATGTCGCCGAGGAATTACATATAGACCAGCATACGGAAGTTGATCTCCAGGTTGCCGAAGGCGAACTCCATATTAAACCCAAAGCGGTACCCCATTATTCGCTCGACGATCTCTTATCCCAAATCTCCGCTGAGAACACCCATGGTGAGATTGAAACGGGGACGCCTCAAGGGAATGAAACATGGTAGCCAAACAGTATGTCCCAGACTGCGGAGACCTCATTTGGTTGGAATTGTCTCCACAAACCGGACACGAACAATCGGGACATCACCCGGCAATCGTGGTTTCCCCAAAGTCGTACAACGCAAAAGTTGGACTCACCATTTGCTGTCCGATCACCAACCAGCAAAAAGGGTATCCGTTTGAAGTGGTTCTCCCGAAATCTACACAAGCCACGGGTGTGATTCTCTCCGACCAAGTCAAAAGTCTCGATTGGAAAAAACGACAAGCACAATTTATGGAAAAAGCGCCAGATTCAGTGCTTAATGAGACACTCGGCAAGATTCATACACTGCTCTAATTTTCACCTACGCGGGCATTCAATCTAACCTGAAAATATTCATGAGTTTTAACAGATGAGCCTAGTCAAAAATGGGGCTGAAGCCCCTGAAACGTTTGGTGAGGGCTTCGTTTCCCCGTCCCGTCCGGACGGGGCTATTCAAATATTTTCCAATTTCAAGATATTACCTAAACAAGAAAACTACTGGTTCCTTTTTAGACCGAGCTCACAAATGATTACCGGGTATCGAGTTGACCTCTGTATTTTCAAGGGGTTAGGAGCATTTCCGGAGTCTATCCTTCCCCATAGGGATCTCTTCCTGGGCGATAAACTCAGTTCCGGAAGGAATCTCTGGTGAGAGATGACGCCACGGTGTGGCACTCTGAGCCCGTCGTGAGCACGTGACCACTGACTGGCCGGGTCGAACGACCTGTCGAAGGGTGGCAGACTCCGGGTCAGAATGGTTTGCGGAGTTTTCTGGAGTGCAGCCAATGAAAAATTCACGAAGAATACAGGCTAACTAAATTGAAAACTCATGGAACTTCACTTGGGTTATTCATCTATAAAAAATTGTGGCACTCTCTAATAGAAATATGAACGTTGATTGAAAATGAAACGCAGAAACGATCAAGTGAAAAGGGACAGAAATCATGCAAATACAAAGAATTTCCCTGCAAATCCGGCATTATTTTATCTTTAAAATATTGTGCCATCCTAATATGAACGACATTAATTGACCCGATATCTGGTATTTTATCTACTTGAATTATCTGTTTTCCAAAACTATCTTGGCACACTATGAACAATAACGGCGTACAAAACTCGCAAAACGGCTATTTCCCTGAAGAAGAGCAGGTCTCCCTCCAGGACTATATCCGAGTACTTTACCGGTATCGGTGGCTGATCATCCTCAGCTTTGTGGTGATACTCACCGGGACTGTTTGGTACACTTTTACGACGCAGCCTATCTATGAAGCGTCAACGACCATCATGATCAAGAGCGAAAAATCGAACATGGAAGATCTGTTCGTGGGGCCGGTTTACAGCGGCCAGAAAGAATTGAACAACCAAATTGAATATCTCAAGAGCCGAACTCTTTCTGAGCAGGTTATCGAAAACCTGGATAACACGAAATACGCTGATTCCCTGTATGTGCTGGGAACCGCGGGGGAAATGAAAGAGAGTTTTCTCAGTAAAGCAAAAAAGCTACCCTATGTTGTCTATAACTGGCTCATTGGGAAAGAGGTTGAGGAATCGACTGCGGAGTCCTATGAAGAGCGAATACGCCGGTTGGCATCACGGTTACGGGGTTGGATGACCGTCGAACCGGTGCGGGAGACCGACGTTATCAAGATCAACATTCAGGCGCCTGCCAAGCGCGAAGCAGTGCTCATCGCAAATACGATCGCCAATGAATATCATAAGCAGAACTTGCAGATTTCCCGTGGTGAAGTGAGTCAGGTCAAGCAGTTCCTGAATGACCAGCTGGAGAATGTGGAAGACAATCTGTTCCAGGCCGAAGTGGCTCTGAAGGATTACCAGCAGGAGGCCGAGGTCGCTGCACTGGACAAGAGTACGGAGAGCCTGATCGAACAGCTCTCGGAGGTGGAGAGCAATTACAATAGTGTAATCGCCGAACGGCAATCATTGGAAACCCGGCTGGATTATCTCAAGTCTCAGTTGTCCGATCAGGAAAAGAAAATTGTCGGCGACATTTCGGATATCAATACCCCATACGTCAAAGCGCTTCGGGATTCTCTGGCAAGTAAACAGGTCAAGCTTACCGTCATGCGGACCAATCCGGACATTCCACCGGATCATCCGGGGATCCGGAAGGTGGAAGCGCGAATTGCGGAGTTAGAACAGGAGGTTCGCAGGGAAACGCAGCGGCTGATCAACAAAGGGATGGAAGTTGCCGATCCGCTGAGCTACAGCCAGGAGATGATGAAGGATATTCTGAACCTCCAGGCGCAGATTGTGACACTACGGTCCAAGGAATCGTTCCTGGGCAGCGTGGTGAAGGAGTATAATAGTCGGTTGGAGAGCCTGCCGCAGAAATCGTTGCGACTTGCAAGACTGAAACGGGATCAGCAGGTCAACGAGAAACTGTTTCTCCTGATGAAGACAAAGTATGAGGAGACCCGGATCACCGAAGCGGGGCAAATCGGGAATGTCCAGATTATGGATCCTGCCGTGCCGCCGAAAAGTCCGGTGAAGCCAAACAAAAAATTGAATCTGTTGCTGGGGATGCTGCTTGGCGCCGGGCTCGGGGTTGGATTGGCCTTTACGCTGGAGTATTTGGATAACACGGTCAAAACCGCCGAAGATCTCGAGCGAATGAACCTTCGGGTGCTCGGAATGGTGCCGGTGATTGATAACGATGAACTCATGGAGAAGGCCGAAGAGTTGCTGAAAGAGAATGGCGAAAGTAAGTTCAGCCGGGAAGGGCAGCGGATTGAGCAGCGGCTTGTTACGCATCTTGATCCGAAAAGCCCGGTGTCCGAAGCGTACCGGACACTCAGGACAAACCTCCAGTATATTACGCCAGATGAACCTCTTAAATCGATCCTGGTTACCTCCGCCGGCCCCGGTGAAGGAAAATCCACGACTGCCGCTAATCTGGCTATAACCATGGCACAGATGGGGAATAAATCCATACTAATCGATGCGGAACTCCGTCGTCCGGTTGCACATAAGATTTTCCACCAACCTCGAACTCCGGGGCTGACCGATGTTTTGATGCAGGAGATGTCCTCAGCGGAGGTAGTCAAGGAGACCGGGATTGAGAACCTTGAGATCATCACCAGCGGCAATTTACCGCCGAATCCCTCGGAACTCCTGGGCTCCAAATATATGCAGAATTTGCTGGAGGAATTGAGCAACAAGTATGATCGGATCATTCTGGACAGTCCGCCGGTGATTGCCGTTACCGATGCGGCCGTGCTGTCCACGGAAGTGACCGATACAATGATCGTGGTTTCCTCAGGCAATACCGATCGCAAGGCACTGGAGCGAGCCAAAAAGCAGATCTCGGATGTGGGGGGAGAGATCGCCGGATCGTTGCTGAATAATGTGAGACGCGATAACGTGTACGGCTCCTATTACTATTATTATCAGTATTATTACTACTCCGGAGATGGTGACAAAAAGCGGAAACGACGCCACCGGAAGGCATGATTCTCATCTCCCGCGTGTCAGTGAATTTCCTGACTGGGCTACTGGAATGGCAACACTCTTCGATATATTCAGAGCACCGTTGTGATCTATCCCACATGGTGAATTTTTCCAGATATTTCCCGATTGACTCCAATAGAACTGCCTCGTATTTTCTTCACTCTCTTGAGAAGGATATCAAAGATATTACCTCACAAACAGGATCCGAAGAAACACCTGATGTGACATCTATAAAAAACACTGATTCCATAACAAAACCGGGCTTAAACTTATTGGGCGCATCTGTGTAGCGTGGGGCACTGACGACGGGGAGAGGTAAAAAGATATCTCAGGATGATGTCTGAATGAGGCCGTGGATGTGAAGGGCATACGGCTGTGAGTGAAAGTAAAACTTGTTGAGAAAAACCACCGCTTACCATAGAATGCACTATGGGAGTGAGGTGGCGAAGCCGCATCCGAGAGTCAGTTTTTTTGGTTGAATTTTCCTTAAAATCACATGATATACTTTAAGTTCCTGTCGGTTTGAAAAGGCTGGCGGTTCGCTTCATGGGAGAACCAATGCTCGCTCATCAGAGACCTCTTCCGGGGTTACACCGGTTTCCCCCTACTTTTATCCGGCCACCCCGTAGGGATCCCCATGGGATAAAAGTAGGCTCCGAAAGAGGGCTGCTAATCACGCCAATGGCGAGAAAGCATCCCTAATCGGAGCAGGCAAAAGGGCCGGCCCCCAAAACTGGGTTGAACACGGCAAGCAATATATGAGAGGAAATTCAGTTCTATTGCACGTTTTGCCATTGCCACTTCCGAATATGAAAAACTGTTTTTCTCCGTACTTTTTTAAAAAAAGTACCAAAAAGCCGGTTGCCCTATTTGTTTCTAGAACTACTACATTGCCCCGCCTATCAGAACCCGAAACTCCCTTTGGTCAGACAACGGGTTCTGATGACGGCGTGCCAACAGAAGTTCTACAAAACAAATAGCGAGACCGATAAAAACGACACAGTGATCATTTCTTGGTTGTTTATCGCCTTGAATTTTTCCCCACTTTTAGCGTCCAAGTGTTCCGCACAAGCGTTTCAAGGCAAAAGTGGAAATAAAAGGGATATTGAAAAAGTTTTGAAAATGATACAGACTTCAAAAAGTTACAAATTCCATTGGAATACCGTTTTATTATCAAGATTCACCTGATTACATTTACTGATGCTTTGAAAAAGCACAAGTGAAAAGGTAAAAGGAAAAAATAAAAAAAGAAAAAACTGAACCATGAAAAAGGTCCAGAAATCCAATGACGAGAAAGAACCCAGGGACCTTGAGGAACGAACATTTAAATTCGCTGTTACAATTATCAAGTTTTTACGTAAACTCCCGTATTCAAAAGAAAATGATGTTATCAAATATCAATTGGCAAAATGTGGAACATCAATTGGTGCGAATTATGAGGAAGCGCAGGGGGCTTTTAGTAAAAGCGATTTTAAATATAAAATTGGCATTTGTTTCCGGGAATCTAAGGAAAGCAATTATTGGCTGAGAATCATCAAGGCAGCGAATATAGCGAAATCAGAAGAAATAGATTATTTGGTAAATGAATCAAAAGAATTGAAAAATATTTTTGGCAGTATTGTTAAGAAAATGAATGATAAAGAAAAAGTGAAAAGAAAAAAGTGAAAAGGTAAAGGTGAAAAAATAGAAAACAAAAAAGCCGGTAGACCAACAAACGGTTAATTTTCGAAACAAAAATTTTCTCCAGTAAATCGGAAAACACAGGCTGTTACTTTTTCCTTTCTACTTTTAACTTTGAGTGATGAAAACACAGGTTGTTGCTTTTTCCTTTTCCCTTTTTACTTTTCACTTTCAAGACAAGAAACAAAGGAGTTTCAAACGATGTCAAAACAATCACCAACTAGTAGCAACGTAACCTGGCATTCCACAAAAGTCACCAAACCCATGCGCGAAAAACGCAACGGACACCGGGGCGCAGTCATTTGGCTGACCGGACTCTCCGGCTCCGGGAAATCCACCCTGGCGATAAACCTGGAGGAAGAGCTTTTTACGCTTGGGTATCATACGTATGTGCTTGATGGCGACAACGTCCGCCACGGACTTAACGGCGACCTGGGGTTTGCCCCGGAGGATCGCGAGGAGAATATCCGGCGTGTCGGTGAAGTGGCCAAACTGTTTGCCGATTCCGGATCCATCGTTATTACGGCGTTTATTTCCCCATACCGCAAGGATCGCCAACGGGTGCGCTCCATCATGGGTGAGGGCGACTTCATCGAGATTTTCGTGGATGCCGCTCTCGAAGTTTGCGAAAAGCGCGATCCGAAGGGCCTCTACAAAAAAGCACGCGCCGGGGAGATTAAGAATTTCACAGGCATCGATGCCCCCTACGAAGAGCCGGAGAATGCGGAAATTATCGTGGACACCGGCGAATTATCCGTCGCAAAATCGGTCAACTTTGTGGTGGACGAGCTACATGAGCATCAGATTATTGATAAAAATATCGAGCATGCGCTCAACCTCAATAAATCGGAAAATGGGGGATTGAAGGAGAAGGTGTACTCCGACTAACAAATCTGTCCACGAATTACCCGAATGGATACGGAAAAACCTGGCTGCGCCGTATGTTTCGAGAACTTTCTCACCAGAGACCCCTACGGGGCTACACCATTTTTCCCCTACTTTTTGCCCGCCACCCCGCAGGGATCTCCATGGGACAAAAGTAGGCTCCGAAAGAGGGCTGCTAATCACGCCAATGGCGAGAAAGCATCCCTAATCGGAGCAGGCAAAAGGGCCGGCCCCCAAAACTGGGCTGAACACGGCAAACAATATATGAGAGGGAATCCAGTTCTATTGCACCTTTTGCCACTTCCGAATATGAAAAACAGTTTTTCTCCGTACTTTTTTAGAAAAAGTACCAAAAATCCGGTTGCCCTATTTGTTTCTAGAACTACTACATTGCCCCGCCTATCAGAACCCGAAACTCCCTATGGTCAGACAACGGGTTCTGATGACGGCGTGCCAACAGAAGTTCTACAAAACAAATAGCGAGACCGATAAAAACGACACAGTGAACATTTTTTGGTTGTTTATGGCCTCGTTTTCAATTTTGGGCACCGCTGTGGCGAAATGAGGACAGGCAGAACCGGCTGTTTGATCGGAGGGAGTTCTACCGATAATGCATTGGCAGCCACAACAAGTTGTGGGCCACTGCAAATCGGCACAGGCGGTTCTGCCCCGAGTGAGCCATATCAGCGGTCAAAATTGAAAACATCGCCTTGATTTTTTCTCCAGTTTTAATGTCCAAGTGTTCCATGCAAGCGTATCAAGACAAAACTGGAATAAAAAAAGATGAAGAATGTCGGGCCAACGGCCAGAGGTGCTGTCATTACAAAGGCCTACATTACAAAGGCCTAAATGTGACGAGAAAAAGTCGTTCCATTCATTCCAATCCACTCATTACACTTATCAACGAGGTGGCATGTTAAAGACGTGCAATAGGAATAATTGATTTATGTGTATCTGTAATATAACCGAAGAGAAAGAAGAATGAAAAAAACACGGACACAATATGATACTCCTGTTGATGCGCTGATTGCTGTGACCAAACAGCTCCATACCTTTGAGATGAAGTATAAACTCGAGTCGGAAGCATTCTACGATGAATTTAAAAAAGGCAAGCGTGGTGACGCGCAGGACTTTATTGAATGGGCGAATGCGTATCAGCATTACCTGGCTTTGCATCATGAGTTAGAAGAACAACTCAGCCATGTTGCATGAAATACTCCAGGGCTATCTTGAGACAATTGCGCACGCTATCGACACACTGGATTCAATCTACGTGGAAAAGTACGAAGAAGAAATCCTCACTCCAAATCGGTGTAATGTGCGGATTCGCATCCGATGGAGTGCTGGGGATCTGCTCGAAATAAATGAAGCAGTGATTGTAACCGGTGGCATATTACACCACCTGAATTATCGATACCATTTTCAGGATGCGACCAATACAATGCATTTTCGGTATGACAACAGTCCACATCATCAAAACATTGCTTCGTTCCCCCATCATAAACATACACGGGATGGAGTAGTTAAAACAGAGCAACCTGCTCTGCCAGATGTGATAAACGAAGTAAAAGATATTGTAGAGTCACAAGAAAATTAAACCCAACGGGAAAAAACAAGTAGACGTGTGCGATCTGTTGAACCCCACCGGGGGGCACCATTTTCCCCCTACTTTTATCCGGCCACCCCGGAGGGATCTCTGGTGAGGAGATGCCTTCCGGCAAGACTCCTCCTGGGGCTACACCGCGCTGGCCAATAGAACCCGAAACTCCCTCGTTCTTTGTATGTCCCCTTTTTCCTTGATGAAAAAGGGGACAGAAAAAATCAATAAAACTTCGAACTCACGCCACCGTCAGGTGAGCACTTTCCCATTTATGATTCAGCGTAGTAAGATCGAGACTCAACCAGATGTTTTCTGGGGCGCTCAGACAGCGAAGTTTTCGTTAAAAACCCAGAAAATCTCGTGTTGTCGTTTCCGGACATATTCCTTGATTCTTTCAGGAACTTTAAGCACCATCCTTTATGGAGTGGTTGTGAGAGGAGGAAGAAATGCAAAATACTTCAACCTATATAAATCGGATCGTCATTGATCCGGAAATTCATTTTGGGAAGCCTTGTGTTGCCGGTACGCGTATTCGTGTTGAGAACGTGTTGGAACTCATCGATGAAGGCATTCCATTTCAGGAAATCATCGACCGGTATTATCCCGAACTGGAAATAGACGATGTGAAGGCCTGTGCAAAGTATGCGACAGACCTGGTGCGGGGTGAAGAAATTTCGCCTGAACTCACCTGATGTAATTTCTGGTGGATCAGGATGTGTATCACGTCACCGTGCAGTGGCAAAGAGAAGCCGGTCATGATGTAGTCACCGCCAGTGAGCTCGGGATGGAACGCGCCACAGACCGTGAACTTTTACATCGATCCCAGCAAATGGAACAACTTCTTATCACGCGCGACAAGTATTTCGGTACACTCGTATATTTGGAGAGATTTGAAGCAGTTGGAGTCATTCTTTTACGGATGCTGCCAACAAATATTGATGAGGTACATTCGGAATTTGAACGACTACTTCATGAACATTCAGATGAGGAACTACAACACTTGCTCTGTGTAGTGGAACCGCATCGATATCGTAAACGAAGGTTACCTGGAAATACGGACCATTGAAAACATCGTCCATGGTCTGCTGTTGATGGTAGGTTGAAGGAGAAGGTATATCCCGGGTAAGACAATATTGTCATTCTGAGCGCAGTCCGGCAAAGTCGGACGGAGTCGAAGAATCTCGTTATTTCTTATGGTTGTTTTTGAATACCTTGTAGAGTCCCCTTTGGGAAAACTGGTTTGAAAACGCAAAGAAATATGTGAGAGGAACTTCAGTTCTCTTGCACCTTTTGCCACTTCCGAATATGAAAAACTGTTTTTCTCCGTACTTTTTTAAAAAAAGTACCAAAAATCCGGTTGCCCTATTTGTTTCTAGAACTTCTACATTGCCCCGCCTATCAGAACCCGAAACTCCCTTTTCAATGCACTTTTTTTTAGAAAAAAAGTGCGAAAAAAAGCCGGCTGTACCGTTTGTTTCTAGAACTTCTACACTGCACTGGCTACCAAAACAAAAACTCCCTCGCTTCGCTCGGTCAGACAGTTTGTTTTGCTGACGCCAGCGCAGCAGAAGTTCTACCAAACAAACGCCAAGGCCGATAAAAATCGATAATCTTGTGTTGTAGTTCAGGGCCTCGCTATTTATTTTGGGCACCGTTTCGATGAGCGGAGGACAGCCAGAACCAGCTGTTTGAGGGAACGGAGTGACCGAGTTCTGGTTCTGGCCCGAAGCGAATCTTGAAACGGTCAAAATAAATAGCACAGCCAAGGCGTTTTGCTCCTTTTGCGCCAGTCAAAAGGAGGGATAAAAGGGGAGATAAAAGAGGTTTGGAAAAACTCCTGAGGTTGGGTTATCCAAAAAACTCAAAAACACCGACCTCACCCTCCGGAAGGAGTCTTCTCACCAGATATCCCTATGGGACTGGTGAGACAACCCCTCTCCTCAAATTCCCAAAGGGCCTCCTCCCGGAGCAGGAGCAGGGCAAAAAACTAAAGCAAAACCAGGAAGAGTAGCAGAAATAAAGATCTTGCCTTACATTAAGACGACAAAGACTTTAATCCGGGAATAATTCTATGAAAACCACAACAGCCTCTGTGCCGAACATCAAAGATATTCGCAAAATACTGCAGGAGCACAAAGACGAACTCTATCAAAAATTTGGTGTCACGCATGTTGGCTTATTCGGCAGTTATGCCCGCGAAGAGGCGACGCCAGCCAGCGATATCGATATAGTCGTCGAGATAGAGAATCCGGACCTGTTTATTATGGCTGCGCTCAAAACGTATTTGGAGGAATTACTCAAACGGGAAGTTGACGTTGTCCGCCTCCGGCATCATATGAATCCATCGTTAAAAACCCGAATAGAACACGAAGCAGTGTATGTCTGAACAGGCATTGGTCCCTGAACTACTCCACAACATCCGCTGGGCTATTGAACAGATTCAACACCGCAGTAAATATGTCGAGACCTATGAAGACTTTCTTGCAGATGATAAGGGCCGGGAACGGCTTGACAGTATCTGTATGCAATTCATCAACATCGGCGAGGCGTTGAAAAAGATCGATCAACTGACTTCCAATGAGTTATTGCAGCAATATCCTGATATCGATTGGCGGGCGGCAAAGGGAATGCGTGATGTAATTACCCATCATTATTTCGACATTGATGCGGAGGTGGTGTACCGTACTATCCAACACCAATTGCCAAAACTGCTAGAGACGGTTAGCAAAATGATTGCTTACCTCGAAGCGAAAAGCCACGACAGCAAATAATCCGATGATCGGTCATTAAATAATGCAACAAGCGGAACAACCTGTCCACCCAGGCAGGGACTCCTCCCGGAGCTACACCGTCCTGCCTATCAAAACCAGAACTCCTCCGCTTCGCGTCGTCAGACAGCTGGTTTTGAAAACGGCAGTCCGGCAGATATTCTACCAAACAAATTGAGAGGCCGATAAAAAAACCCATTAATCTTGTGTTGTAGTTCACGGCCTCGCTATTTAGTTTGGGCACCGTTTCGACGAACGGAGGTAAAAATTTCTGTTGTCTGACGGAGCGAAGCGACGGAGTTTCAGGAATTTTTCGGAGTGAGTCGCCAAACGGTCAAAATAAATAGCGCCGCCTTGACCTTTTCGCCCTTTTGGGTCAAGCCAAAAGGGCAATAGAATGGGGAAGATAAAAGTGGTTTGGCAAAACTCCTGAGGTTGAGTTATCCAAAATACTCAAAAAATCCCGACCTCAACCCATACCCCTCTCCTCGAACTCCCGGAAGGCACTCTCACGGAAGGAGTCCTATGGACCTCCCGGAGCAGGAGAGGGACTGAAAGCCTGGAAAAATTGGGTTTTATTCTATGGCTTGGGATAGTTACATTTCTTCAGAGTACGAAACCGTAATAGATTGAAGAAATAACGAAAAGGAATCTGTGGCTAACCATATGCTCACCAAAGAAATTGTCATTGAAAAACTGGCGCAATTGGAACAAGAAATCGATGACTTGAAAAAAGCGGTAGAAACACTCCCAACCCTGTCTGACCAGGAAAGTACACAGTCCTTTCTCCAGAAATGCACAGGGTGGCAGGATGATCGGTCTGTCGAGGACACCATTCGGGAGATCTACCAGGCGCGAACGACTACCACACGAGGTGCTGAGGCGTTTTGGAGCAATTCTGAGTGAAAGAAACACTCAGATATCTGTTGGACACTGATACCTGTATTTATCTGTTGAATGGGAATCCGCAAGTAAAAACCCATGTGTCTGAATCTGGTGTCGCAGCGCTGGCAGTGTCTATTCTGACCATTAGCGAATTGTATTTTGGCGCCTATAACTCCTCCAGGGTTGATGCAAATATCCAGCGGATTCATGATTTCCTGACCCCACCGGGCCCTGAGATATTGTCCTTAAGCCAAACGGCGGCACAATATTTTGGTGAACTGAAAGCAGATCTCCATAGTAAAGGACAACCCGTGGGAGATATAGATTTGCTCATTGCAGGCATCGCAAAAGAATATCACCTCACCGTGGTGACTAATAACGAGAAACACTTCCAGCGAATCCCGGATTTACAGATTGCCAATTGGACGTAAGTCGAACCACCGGGCAAGGGTATGCCTACTCTTGCAACTAATTCATTGCACTTTTTTCCCCCGACAAACTTGTACTAACCCCGACCAGTCGGGGAAGTACTCGTAGATCGGGACAGGTAGAAAACCTCGTAGAGATCCCTACGGGAAAAGTGCGAAAAAAATCCGGCTATGCCATCCGGTTCAAGAACCGCCTGCCAAGGCCGATAAAAAAACGAGAAATCGGTTTTGTTTTTATTTGGCCTCCAATTCAATTTCGCTCTATCGGCCTATGGCCGGAGGTTGGCAAAACCAGTTGTCTGAGCGGAGCGAGTTTCTGGTTTTGCCCCGGAGGTCATTGCTGCCGATACCGAAATTGAATTGGCAGCCTTGACCTTTTCGCCCTTTTGGGTCAAGCCAAAAGGGCGTCAAAATGGCGTGTCAAAATTGAAAACATCGCCTTGATTTTTTCTCCACTTTTTCATCAAGGAAAAAGTGGGAACAAAAAGAGTTTAGAAAATGCTCTTTAGCAAAACTTATCAAACTCCCTATAATCAACACCCATCCCGATGAACCTCAAAAATCGCATCAATAATAAAAGCCTAATATCATTATGAAAAAAACCGCAAAAATTTACGTAGCAGGCCACAACGGTATGGTAGGCTCCGCAATTGTGCGACGGTTGCAGGAGGAAGACTACAAAAATTTAGTTCTTAGGACCCACGACGAATTGGATCTGCTGCGACAAAAGGATGTTGAGGAATTTTTTAGAAATGAAAAGCCCGAATACGTATTTGTAGCGGCCGCGAAAGTAGGTGGAATCCTGGCAAATGATACTTACCGTGCAGAATTCATTTACGAAAACCTCCAGATCCAGAATAACATCATCCACAATGCATATAAAAATGGTGCCAAAAAGCTGATTTTCCTGGGAAGTTCCTGCATTTACCCGAAACATGCGCCGCAGCCTATGAAGGAAGAATACCTGCTTACCGGTGAACTTGAAAAAACCAACGAACCCTACGCCATCGCGAAAATCGCCGGTATTAAAATGTGCGAAAACTACTACCGGCAGTATGGCTCAAACTTCTTTTCGGTAATGCCGACAAACCTCTATGGACCTAACGACAATTTCGATCTTGAAACGTCACACGTACTCCCGGCGCTCATCCGAAAGTTTCATGAAGCAACCCACTCAACAACTCAACAACTCAACAATTCAACCGTAACCCTCTGGGGTACCGGCGAACCGAAACGCGAATTCCTTCACGTCGATGACATGGCAGACGCCTGTGTCTATCTAATGAAAACAATTGACGCTAGCCAAGTCTATAATAAAGACATCACCCACATCAACATCGGTGTTGGTGAGGACATCAGCATCAATAACCTAGCCGGATTAATTGCCGATATCGTCGGCTTCGAAGGGCAAATTGAACACGACACCTCAAAACCCGATGGCACACCACGAAAATTGTTAGACGTGTCCTGGCTGCATGAGTTAGGGTGGGAGCATTCGATTTCGTTGAAAGAAGGGATTCAGAATACATATGATTGGTATCTTGAAAATGTCGAGAAAGATGGTTGAGACGTTTAGGCGTTTAGTAGATTAGGCGTTGAGGAGAATTTCGGGTTACTTAAGAAATAGGTTAACACAATTTTTATGGAATACAGTTTTGAAAAATTGGATGTTTGGAAAAAGGCAAAAGATTTTGTGGTTAGAATTTATAAGGTAACTGCCGATTTTCCGGAAGAGGAAAAATTTGGATTAATTTCTCAGTTGAGGAGAGCATCCGTATCAATCAGTTCGAATATTGCAGAGGGTTCCTCCCGGACGTCTCCTGATGACCAGGGACGCTTTTACATAATAGCATATAGTTCAGCTATTGAAGTATTGAACCAATTAATAATCAGCACCGATTTAAATTCCTCGATGACAAAACTTATAATGAATTACGGTCGGAAATCGAACACATAACGGCAATGCTCAACCGCCTCCACAACTCAACCCAAAAACACTAAATTCCTAAACCCACTAAACTTCTAAACTCATAAACAATGATTTTTCTAAACTTCTAAACCACTCAACTAATCAACTTATTCCTTAAACATGCAACATTTTATTTTCAGCACTAAAGGTTCGATAACATGACTAATCGCAACAAAATCGCCCTCATCACAGGAATAACAGGCCAGGACGGCTCATATTTAGCGGAGCTGCTCCTGGAAAAAGGCTACGAAGTACACGGCGTGATCCGTAGAGCTAGTACATTTAATACCAAAAGAATAGATCACCTGTACAAAGATCCCCATAAAGAAGACGTACAAATGTATCTCCACTACGGGGACATGACCGACAGCAGTAACCTGAACAGGCTGCTCGAAAAAATAGCCCCTGACGAAATCTATAACCTTGCTGCCCAGAGCCATGTGAAAGTATCATTTGAAGTACCGGAATACACCGCTGAGGTTGATGGAATAGGTGTTCTACGGTTTCTTGATGCTATAAAAGAGGTCGGGTTAAAAGACACAACAAAATTTTACCAGGCATCCACAAGTGAAATGTACGGTAAGGTTCAGGAAGTTCCGCAAAATGAAGAGACACCATTTTATCCACGATCTCCTTATGGAGTAGCAAAATTATATGCCTACTGGATTGTAAAAAACTATCGTGAAGCATATGATCTGTTCGCAGTAAATGGCATACTTTTTAATCATGAGTCCCCCCGCCGCGGTGAGACTTTTGTTACCAGAAAAATCACACGGGCAGCCGCCAGGATTAAAGCCGGACTGCAAAAGAAACTTTATCTCGGGAACCTAGAAGCCAAGCGTGACTGGGGCTATGCCCCGGAATATTGCGAAGGCATGTGGCTGATGTTACAGCAGGATGAGCCGGATGATTATGTGCTGGCTACCGGTGAAACCCATTCAGTAAGGGAGTTTACGGAACTTGCATTTCGGGAGGTGGGAATTTCTCTTGATTGGCAAGGTGAAGGTGTGAATGAAATTGGAGTTGTGAGTGGTATCGCTGGAGATAATTCTGAGAATGGCATTAAAAAAGGTGATGTGATTATAGAAGTCGATTCCGATTATTTCCGACCAACTGAAGTGGACCTGCTAGTGGGAGATTCTTCAAAAGCTAAAAAAGGTTTTAAATGGCAGCCCCAAATTGGGTTTAAAAAATTAGTAAAAATTATGATTGAATCAGATTGGAAGAAGGTAAATATTGAGTAAATTTTTAGTTACAGGCGGTGCCGGTTTTATTGGCTCAAATATAGTACACAGATTAGTCGAAATTGGTCATTCGGTTCGGGTGTTGGACAATTTCTCAACCGGACGGAGAGAAAACATCCAGGATGTAATTGAAGATATAACACTAATAGAAGGCGATTTAAGAAGCTATCACATCGTACAGGAGGCGGTGGATGATGTTGATTTTATCCTCCACCAGGGTGCGCTACCTTCAGTTCCCCGGTCAATTGCTGATCCAGTAACATCAAATGAAGTGAACGTAAGCGGAACCCTAAATATTTTACACGCAGCGCTCGAGGCAGGTGTAAAAAAAGTAGTCTTTGCCTCCTCATCATCAATTTACGGGGACAGTGAAAAACTGCCAAAAACCGAAGATATGACCCCGAACCCGTTATCACCTTATGCTGTTTCAAAGATGGCCGGTGAAAAATATTGCAAAGTGTTTGCTGATATCTATGGTTTACACACCATAGCATTACGGTATTTTAATGTATTTGGACCAGGTCAGGATCCTACTTCCCAATATTCTGCTGTCATACCAAAATTTATCACATCTATGCTTGAAGGAAGGTCCCCAACAATTTACGGCGATGGTGAGCAGTCACGGGATTTTACATATATTGATAATGTGGTGAAGGCTAATATTTTGGCGACCGAATCTGATTTCCCAGCAGGACTTGTTGTGAATTGTGCCGGGCATCAGAGAATAAGTGTGAATGAACTTGTAAATTCGATTAATAAAATAGCCGGAAGTAGCATTCAGGCAACTTACGATGATAAAAGACCTGGTGATGTGAAGCATTCCTATGCTGATATTAATTTAATTAAAAAGTATTTGGACTTTCGTCCTGAAACTTCATTCAATGAGGGACTCCAACAAACGATTAATTGGTATAACAAAGGGTAATTAGTGAAGATTTTAATTACTGGCGCTGCTGGTTTTATTGGATCTCATTTTTCTGAGTATTTAGTAGAGAAAGGCTACGATGTTATTGCATTTGATCGATATAATCCAAATAATCATTGGGGCTGGCTTGAAAATTCAAAATATAAGAATGATTTAGAAGTGAAGTTAGGAGATATCCGGGATTACGATTCGGTTTATAACGCTGTAAAAGACTGTGATGTTGTTTTTCACCTTGCCGCATTAATTGGAATTCCATATTCATATATTTCTCCAATGGCATATATACGTACCAATGTAGAAGGTACATATAATGTTCTTGAAGCAAGTAGGCAATTGGATATTCAACAGGTATTAATTACTTCAACTAGCGAAACCTATGGAAGTGCGCAATACGTACCAATTGATGAAAAACATCTACTCGTTGGTCAATCGCCGTATTCTGCTTCAAAAATTGGTGCCGACCAGTTGGCATTAAGTTATTATAAATCCTTCGATACCCCCGTAAAAATTGTGCGACCATTTAACACCTTCGGTCCCCGGCAATCAGCACGGGCCATTATTCCAACCGTTATCAGTCAAATTCTCAATGGACAAGAAAAAATCAAACTCGGTAATTTGTCACCAACACGGGATTTAACCTATGTGAAAGACACAATAAATGGGTTTCATGAAATATTTAAATCCGATTCACTGTTTGGTGAGGTGACCAATATCGGGATGAAGGAAGAAGTGTCTATTGGTGAATTAGTGAATTTGATATCAGAGATTATGGAAAGTGACATTGAAATAGTGACCGATGAAAAGAGAGTCCGTCCTAAGAAGAGTGAAGTAGAACGTTTATATTGTGATAATAAAAAGATAATGTTTGCAACAAGTTGGAGACCAAAATATACCCTGGAGGAAGGGTTGCGGGAAACAATCGACTGGATCAAATCAAATTTTGACCATTTTAAACCTGAAGTATATAATGTCTGACCAAATACCTTTATCAATACCATCACTCAAGGGTAATGAGTGGAAATATATCAAGGAATGCCTGGATACCGAATGGGTCTCCTCCGCAGGAAAATATGTAGATAAATTTGAGCAAGACATCGCAAAGTATGTGGGAGTCAAACATGCTGTGGCTTGTGTTAATGGAACAGCAGCGCTTCATGTCGCTCTCAGAATTGTGGGAGTAATGCCAAGTGATGAAGTCATCGTTCCAACCCTTACCTTTATTGCTCCCATCAATACTGTCCGGTATTTGAACGCAGAACCGTTATTTATGGATTGCGATGAATACTATAATATTGATATTGAAAAAACTATTGCCTTTATTGAAAATGAAACCGTTTTTGAAAACGGTGAAACCAAAAACAAGAAAACAGGTAGTAGAATATCTGCAATTATTCCGGTTCATGTATTCGGAAATGCAGTTGATATTGAACCATTGCTTCCAATTTGCAAGGAAAGAAATATTAAAATTGTAGAAGATGCTTCGGAAAGCCTTGGAACATACTATACTTCTGGTGAATTGGTGAATAAATATACGGGAACAGTTGGCGATATTGGTTGCTATTCCTTCAATGGGAATAAAATAATTACTACGGGTGGCGGCGGGATGATTGTCACAGATAACCAAGAATATGCTGAAAGAGCAAGATATCTTACTACACAGGCAAAAGACGATCCTACACGCTATATTCACAATGAAATTGGGTATAATTACCGCTTAACAAATATTCAGGCTGCAATGGGAGTGGCGCAACTGGAGCAATTGAATGATTATACTGAAAGAAAGACAAACAATTATAACAAGTACAGAGATTATTTAAATGAAATTTCGGGACTTTCATTGGCCGGGGTTCCGGATTATGCAAAACATAATTACTGGATGTATCCGCTGCAAATTGACACTGATGTATATCCAAAAGACAGGGAAAAACTGATGACATATTTGAATGATAACGGCGTCCAAACCCGGCCGGTATGGAAGTTAAACCATACTCAACTGCCCTACCAAAATGACTTTAATTATGATATTGATAAAGCAATCCAATTAACCAAAAATAGTTTGCTGTTACCAAGCAGTGTTACCTTGCAGGAAGAGCAAATTGAACATATTATTGAATTATTGAAAAGTTGAAAGATATTGTAATAATTGGCGGTGGTGGGCATGCAAAGGTCATTCTCGGTATGCTCAAAGATGAAAATGGGTGGAACGTGCTTGGTTATACGGATTTTGAACATCATACAAATTCGTTACCAATAAAGTATTTGGGTACAGATGAAATCCTGTCCGAACTGATTAAAGAATTCCCGGAATGCAATGCCGTATTGGGCATCGGCATTATCTCACCAAAGGATAATCAAAAGAGGAAAAATATTTATAAAAATTTGAAACAACATGGGTATAAATTTCCGGTAATCAAATCAAAACAGGCCATTTTACAAAATGATTGTAAAATATCTGATGGTACAGTAATTATGGCTGGGGCTGTCATCCAACCAAGCGTAAAAATAGGAAAATTGGCGATTATTAACACAAACGCCTCAGTTGACCATGATTGTACCATTGGTGATTCAGTGCATATTGCCCCGGGGGTTACAGTAAGTGGCGACGTTATAATCGGGAAGGAGTCATTTATTGGTGCTGGTGCCTCAATTGTGCAGTCAGTTAACCTTGCTGATGAATGTATTATTGGAGCTGGGGCAGTTGTTACTAAAAGCATAACCATGCCTGGAAAATATGTGGGGGTTCCAGCTAAATTAATGTGATGGGAATATTTTGAAAACAGTTGCGATTTTTACAACAACGCGTGCAGAATTTGGTTTGTTTGCCCCACTGATTGAGGCAATTAAAAATTCAAAAAAATTGGAGTATAATCTGTTTGTAGGAGGTACCCATCTTAAAAGTAATTATGGAGAAACAATACGGGAAATACGGGAAAATAAATTTAATATTACAGGTACCTTCGATTATTTGTTGAATAATGATTCAAGTGCATCATTGAGCAAATCATTGGGGATTGCCACTTATGAACTTTCTAATATTTTTAGGGAATATGAGTTTGATTTTGCATGTGTGCTTGGTGATCGATTTGAACTGTTGAGTATAATTGGTAACGCTATATTGTTTAAACGGCCAATTATTCATATTCATGGCGGGGAAAAGACGGAGGGGGCAATTGACGAGCAAATTCGCCATATGGTTACAAAGGCAGCACACATACACTTTGTCGCGTGTGAAGAATATGCAACCAATATAGAGAGAATGGGGGAAGCCGAATGGCGTATATATAACACCGGGGCGCTGGGAATCGATAATATTGTAAATGAAAAGAAAATTCAAAAATCTGAATTATTTAAAAAATTGAATCTGGACGAGGAACGTGAAACTGTCTTGATGACATATCATCCAGTGACTCTTGAGTTTGAAGTACCAATTTCTCAACAGGTTAAGAATATATTTTCAGCGTTATCTAAATGGGGTTTCCAGGTCGTCATTACCGCACCAAATATTGAGACAGAGCGTGAAAAAGTGATGACATTCATTAGAAAAAAAATGAGTGAAAATACCAATTACCATTTTTTCGATTCGCTGGGGTTTAAAAATTATCATAGCTTAATCCCTCACTGTAAGTTTGTCATAGGGAATTCATCCAGTGGGATAATAGAGGTGCCGTTTTTTAAGATCCCAACTGTCAATATTGGAAGTAGACAAGATGGGAGAATAAGGCATCCAAGTGTAATTGATACGAACTATGCAGTTGATTCTATTAGGAATGGAATTACAAAAGCCCTTGACCAGAATTTCAGAAAGTCCTTGGGAGATATGGAATTTAAATTTGGTGACGGTCATGCTGCCGAGAAGATGGTGAGAATAATTAATCAAACAAGGGTTGATCAAAACTTTTTACGAAAAAAAATAACGTTTCAAGGTTAGTAAAGTCGAAATGACCAAAGCCTTTATAATCGCGGAAGCTGGGGTTAATCATAATGGCAATATTAATATAGCTAAACGACTGATTGATGCTGCTGTTCAGGCCGGATCTGATGCTGTAAAGTTCCAGGCATTTATTGCTGATAAATTAGTTTCAAAAGGAGCAAAAAAAGCAGATTACCAGATTAAAAACATGTCAAAATCTGAGGAAGCGCAGTATGAAATGCTGAAAAAACTGGAGTTTTCTAATAAAGACTTCCGGGAATTAAAAGATTATTGTGATTCTAATGATATTGAATTTATGACAACTCCATTTGATGAGGACAGTGCTGATTCGGTAGTCGATCTATTAAAACGTATAAAAATTCCCTCCGGCGAAATAACAAATCTTCCATTTGTAAAATATCTTGCCCAAAAAGGAAAACCCCTTATTCTCTCCACCGGTATGAGTACTCTTGGAGAAGTTGAGAAGGCTGTGAATATTCTCGCTGAGAATCAAAATATTGATGAGGGAGATATTCCCACTCTTACAGTTTTGCATTGTACCACAAATTATCCGTGTCCCTATGAAGAAGTGAATTTAAATGCAATGCTTACATTGAAAAATGCTTTCAATTTACCTGTTGGTTACTCAGATCATACCCTTGGGATTGAAGTGCCAATTGCTGCCGCTGCAATGGGAGCAACGGTGGTTGAAAAGCATTTCACATTAGATCGATCCATGGAAGGCCCAGACCATAAGGCTTCTCTTGAACCGGATGAATTGAAAAGAATGGTGCAGTCAATCCGTAATATCGAAATTGCGATTGGCGATGGAAGGAAGAGGCCGAATCAAAGTGAACTTAAAATAATGAACGATGTACGCAAGAGCATTATTGCAAAGGAGGAAATATCTTCTGGGACAAAAATTACTTCGAATATGATAGAGATAAAACGACCTGGTAATGGTCTCCCGCCCGATGATATGGAAAAAATTATTGGCTTGAGAATCTACAAAGATAAAAAAGCTGAGGACGTATTAACCTGGGAAGATTTTAAATATGAATAAGGACGAAATTCAAAAATTAACAATACGAAAAGATACCACACTTCAACATTCATTGAAAAAACTTGATGAAGGTGGCGAGAAAATTCTTTATGTATTGGATGAAAATGAAAAATTTTATGGAACTCTCACCGATGGCGACATCAGACGGTGGATTTTAAACACCGGTGGACTTTCAGGCACTGCGGGCGAGATATGTAATGAGAATCCAATCTCAGTTGAGACTGGTTATAACATTGAATCAATAAAATCGATATTACTCGAGAAAAAGATTGAATCAGTCCCCATCGTAGAAAACGGTAAAATAATAGACATTCTTGTATGGGAAAAGGTATTTGAAGGAGACTATACAGAAGAACAAAATACCCAGGGAATGTTAACAAAGTTGGATATCCCCGTTGTAATAATGGCAGGCGGAAAAGGCACCCGCCTAGACCCGTTTACCCGTATTTTGCCCAAACCGTTAATACCAATCGGCGAAAAACCCATTATTGAAATTATAATAGATCGGTTTCGGAAATGGGATATTAACAAGTTTTATCTATCTGTAAACCATAAATCACGGGTCATCAAAGCTTTTTTTGAGGAATTGAATCCATCGTATTCTATTGAATACCTTGAAGAAGAAGAACCGCTGGGTACGGCAGGGAGCTTAAAATTCCTTGAGGGACGTATTCAAGGCCCATTCATTGTCTCCAATTGTGACATAATCATTGATGAGGATTATGCTGAAGTACTTCAATATCACCAAGAGGAGGATAATGATATTACACTTGTTGCCTCAGTGAAAAATTATAATATTCCGTATGGCGTGTGTGATATTGAAAATGGAGGTATTTTGAAACAGATCCGCGAAAAACCCGAGTACAATTTTCTGGTGAATACAGGGTTATATATTATTAACAGTGAAGCTCTTAAATACATTCCAAAAGACACATTTTTTCACACGACTGATTTAATCGCTGAATTACAGAAACAAGGGAAAAGTATTGGTGTATACCCGGTTAGCGAAAAATCCTGGATTGATGTTGGAGAGTGGGAGGAATATCAAAGTACTATTGCACAGTTTAAAAATTTATGATAAATAGTAAACGCATTTTGGCGGTTATTCCTGCTCGAAAAGGATCTAAAGGACTACCGGGTAAAAACAAAAAAAATCTTTTGGGTAAACCTTTAGTCTTGTATCCGATCGAAACGGCTAAAAACTCGAAATATGTTGATGAAATTTTTTTAACCACCGATGACATAGAAATACAAGAAATTGGGTTAAGTGAAGATATAAGTTGTCCGGAGATGAGGCCACCTAAATTTTCCTCAGACACAGCGTCCTCTTTCTCTGTGATTAAGTATGTAATAAATTATTACAAGAAGAATAACAAAGATTTTCAGTACATTGTATTATTAGAACCAACATCCCCGTTGACAGAACACACAGATATTGATAATGCTTTGGAAATATTGGATAACAGTAGAGATGTTGCTGATTCTATAGTGGGAGTGGCTCGGGTTGAATCTCAACACCCCAAATTTATTGTAGGACTTACTTCAAATAATATTATTAAACCCTATCTCTCAGGATTCAGTTCACTAAGACGCCAGGAAATTGAAAGATTGTTTTATTATGATGGGAGCTTTTATATTTCTGATACTAAAGTCCTGCTAAATGAAAAGTCCTTTTATCATGAAAGGTGCATAGGATTTGAAATGCCAAAATCGAAGTCATTTGAAGTCGATGATATGATTGATTTTTTATGTGTTGAATCCATTCTGAAGAATAATGAGAAAATAAAATGAAAACTTCAGGAACCGGACAAAACCTTTGGAAAAATGCAAAAGATATAATCCCGGGAGGGAATCAACTTCTCTCAAAGAGAAGTGAAATGTTTTTACCAGGACTATGGCCTAGCTATTATAAGAAAGCAGCGGGATGCGAAGTTTGGGATATGGACGGCAATCATTTCTATGACTTTGCTCAAATGGGGGTCGGTTCATGCATATTGGGTTATGCGGATGGTGACGTTAATTCTGCAGTTGCGAGTGCTATTTCTAATGGCTCTATGAGTACTTTAAATTGCCCCGAAGAAGTCCAACTTGCTGAGAAATTGATAGAACTCCATCCCTGGGCTGAGATGGTACGTTTTTCCAGGACAGGGGGTGAGGCATGTGCCATTGCTACCAGAATTGCTCGTGCAGCGTCCGGCAAAGATAAAATAGCTTTTTGTGGTTATCATGGGTGGCACGACTGGTATCTTGCATCCAATCTGGCAGATGACTCAAATTTAGACGGACAACTATTACCCGGACTCCAACCGAAAGGTGTGCCGAAAGGATTAAAAGGGAGTGCGATCCCATTTCATTATAACTCATTAGACGAATTACAATCCATCATTGATAGGAACCCCGGCGAAATTGGCGTCATATATCTGGAGCCTCAGCGAGGAACTCCACCCGAAGAAGGATTTCTTGAGGGAGTTAGAGGGATAGCGGATAATAATAACGCGGTTTTAATATTTGATGAGGTAACATCCGGTTTTCGCATGAACCCGGGAGGTATTCACTTAAAATATAATGTGAATCCCGATATGGCAGTGTTTGGAAAAGCGCTTGGTAATGGATATCCGATCTCTACAGTGATTGGAAAGCGAGATGTTATGGATGCCGCTCAGGATACCTTTATCAGTTCAACATTTTGGACTGAAAGAATTGGCCCGACGGCTGCTCTGGCGACTATAGACAAGTATATTTCAAATTCAGTTCATGAGAAATTGATTGAATATGGAGAAAGGATTAATAGTGGCTGGCAGGATATTGCAGAAAATAATGCTCTTAACATTAGCGTCTCAGGGATCTCTCCACTGACTCACATACATTTCGATTGTTATGATCCTCCAGCAGCCCAAACTTATTATACTCAAGAGATGTTAAAAAAAGGGTATCTGGTGGGAGCGGCAGTGTATACTACTTATGCCTATAGTACAGATATAATTAATCAGTTTTTAGAAGCCTCATCTGATGTTTTCACGGAGCTAGCCAAATTAATTCAAGAAGAAAAAATCGAAGAAAAATTAATGTTTGAAAAAAAACATTCCGGGTTTGCACGGCTGGCCTAATATGAATTTATCCGGAAAGATAGTTATCGTAACAGGTGGGACTGGCTTATTGGGGAAGGCTATGGTAAGTCATATTTCCTCCGCCGGCGCTCAGGTTATAAATTTTGATGTAAAAAAAGGTGATGGAAAAGAATCTGAAACAATCATTTGTGACGTGACTAGCGAAAACCACGTTCAAAAAAAAATAAATGGAGTATTAGAAAATTATGGTAGCATTCATGGTTTAGTGAATAATGCTTATCCACGTACTGATGATTGGGGTACTGACTTTGAGGAATTATCTTTTGATTCGTGGAAGAAAAATGTGGATTGGCAATTAAATAGTTACGCTATGGTTAATCAAAAAGTACTCCCCATAATGAGGAATGCCGGTGGAGGATCCATTGTAAATATCGCATCAATTTATGGTATAGTAGGCAATGATATGACTATCTATGATGGAACTGAGATCAATCCATCTGCAGCTTATTCCGCAATCAAAGGTGGTATTGTAAATCTAACTAGATTTCTTGCCTCCAAGTATGGACCATATAATGTGAGAATAAATTGTGTATCTCCAGGGGGGATTTTTAACAATCAACCGAAAAAATTCGTGGAAGCATACGAAAAGAGAGTTCCAATGACACGGATGGGGAAACCGGAGGATATAGCCCCCGCAGTTACGTTTTTATTATCCGATGAGGCTAAATATATAACAGGACATAATTTGGTAGTTGATGGTGGTTGGACAATAATCTAATAACGAACCCAAAAATATTTTTACCAGAATATTCTATAAAACTTTAAAGTTATTGGCCTAAAGGACAAACAAGTTTGTGGATAAACATAAGTATATAGCAATTATTGGAGCTGGACAGTTAGGCAGCAGGCATTTACAAGGTTTAACTAAATCTAAAAAGTCTATGAAAATTTTTGTAATAGATCCTGATAAACATGCACTTGAGTCAGCAAAAACTCGATATCAAGAATCAATAAATCCACAAACGACGAGCACTGTCTATTATCATAAACATATAAAACTACTACCCAAGAATCTTGATTTGGCAATTATGGCGACAACTGCAAACGTACGTAAGAATGTAACTGATTTACTACTTAAACATGCAGATATAAAAAACCTAATCTTGGAAAAAGTGGTTTTTCAGGATAGTCGGGATTTTTCTATAATGAATAAGCGGTTTGATGAAACGAACACCAAAACTTGGGTGAACTGTTCGAGGCGTGCCTATCCTTTTTTTAAAGAGATAAAAGGTATATTACATAAATCAAAAACTGTTTTTATTAAAGTAAAGGGAGAGAATTGGGGGTTAGCATCTAATTCAATACACTTTATTGACCTTTTATCTTATTTGACGGATGCGAAAAATTTTAATGTTGATATTTCAGGACTGCAACCTCAGCTAGTACCGTCAAAACGAGAAGGGTTTATCGAAATTAAAGGAAGTCTAAAAATAATAACAGAAAGAGGGGATTCACTAGAGGCTGTCGACCAGGTATACGCTGCAGATAATTCACTTTCAATTAGTATCAAGACTGAAAATGAGAAGTTTCTTATAAATGAAAATGAAGGTACGTTATGGCATGAAAGTAAGACGAAGACAAGGAAGTCGAATACTAAAGAAATTAGAGTACCTTTTCAGAGTGAAATGACTGGTAAAATTATTGATCAGATTATAGATACCGGACAATGCGATTTAACACCCTATAATGAGTGTCAAATTTATCATATACCAATGTTGGAGGCTTTTAATAGCCACCTATCAAAAATTACGGGAGAAGAATTTCAAGCATGTCCGATAACATGAATAAGAGTCTATGGCTCATTGGGGTGGGGCATATGGCCGTTGAGTATGTGAAGGTCTTGGATGCCCTTAGCGTGCCATTTACTGCAATAGGTCGTGGAGAGGAATCCGCTGCTGCATTTGAAAAGAAATGTGGTAGGACTGTTAGAACGGGTGGGCTTAACAAATGGTTGAATAATTCTGAAGTTCAAAACCCAGAGTCAGCTATCGTTGCAGTAGGTATGGAACAATTAGCACCTGTTACTATCAATTTGTTAAAAAACGGTGTAAAAAAGATTCTCGTTGAAAAACCGGGAGGCTTAAATATAGAAGAAATTAACAAAGTTGCTGAAGAATCTAAAAAACGTGATGCGGATGTTTTCGTAGCATACAATCGACGGTTTTATGCGTCAGTTCAAAAAGCCCAAGAAATTATTCAAGATGATGGTGGAGTCACGTCTTTCCATTTTGAATTTACTGAGTGGTCACATAAAATTAGCGAATTAAAAAAAGCGCCAGGTGTAAAAGAAAATTGGTTTATTGGTAATTCATCACACGTGGTTGACTTGGCATTTTTTCTTGGTAGCCACCCTAAAGAGATTATAAGTTTTACAGCCGGCGGATTGAAGTGGCATCCTGTTGCCTCCATTTTTTCGGGTGCTGGCATTGCAGAGAACGGTGCTCTTTTTTCTTATCAGGCTAATTGGGAAGCCCCCGGCCGGTGGGGGATAGAAATTATGACTCAGAAATATAGATTAATATTCCGGCCATTAGAAAAATTACAGATCCAAGAAATTGGAAGTATAAATACAGATTTTGTTGAAATTGATGATAATTTAGACAAGAATTTCAAACCAGGGTTATACAATGAGACAAAAAACTTTTTAAATAAATCAAAAGACCAATTGTGTACTATACACAACCAGGAAGCAAATATCAAATATTATAAAAAAATGCTTGGACAGTAACATGAAGACAATCATACTTGCAGGGGGTTGGGGGACTCGTCTTGGGCAGTTAACAGATGTGGTTCCAAAACCAATGGTAAAAATCGGTGGAAAGCCGGTACTATGGCATATTATGAAAATTTATTCTCATTATGGGTTTAATGAATTTATATTTGCATTGGGAGTTAAATCAGAGGTTATCAAAGATTATTTTTATAACTATGAAACATTAAATAATGATTTTACTATCGACATGAATAGTAAAAATATTGAGTTTCATAACAATCATGACGAAACAAATTGGAAGGTAACTCTTGTTGATACAGGTTTAAATACCTTAAAAGGGGGAAGGGTTAAAAGAGTTGAGAAATTTTTAAATGATGACATAAATATGCTAACATACGGTGATGGAGTATCAGACGTCAATATTGATGAACTTCTCCAATACCATAAATCGCATGGGAAAACAATCACGATCACAGGGGTGCATCCACCAGCGAGGTTTGGTGAATTGATAGAATCAGATGGTGAGGTACAGGTTTTCCAGGAAAAGCCGCAAACTTCTACCGGATTGATTAATGGGGGTTTTATGGTTTTTAATTCAAAATTATTAAACTATCTCACTCCCGATGAGGATTGCGACCTGGAACATGGTCCAATGGAAGAATTGGCTGCCGAAGGTGAAGTTATGGTCTATAAGCATAAAGGAAATTGGGAGTGTATGGATCATGAGAGAGATGTAGCCCATTTAAATAAACTTTGGAAGCAAGGGAACGCTTTTTGGAAAGTATGGTAAAATTTTTAGAAATCGCGAGTTTCTTTAAAGATAAAAAGGTACTAATTACAGGGCATACGGGTTTCAAGGGATCCTGGCTTTCTCTTGTATTAAATCAATTCGATGCTAAAATAAATGGGTACGCTCTTGAGCCACCTACAATCCCCAGTTTATTTGAAGAAGCCGGACTTGACGATATTGTAGAATCAAAAATTGGAGACGTACGGAACTTAGAAGAATTAACAGAATTCATTCATAACGTTGATCCAGAATTTGTAATCCACATGGCGGCACAGCCGCTTGTAAGAGATTCATACGAAATGCCGGTTGAGACTTATGAGACCAATGTGATTGGAACGGTCAACTTGCTGGAAGCGTGTAGAAAACTCCCGTCATTAAAGGTAATTATAAACGTAACTACGGATAAGTGTTACGAGAATCAAGAATGGCATTGGGGATACCGCGAATATGAGCCAATGGGAGGATACGATCCGTACTCAAATAGTAAGGGGTGTTCGGAGTTAGTGACATCGGCGTATCGTCGATCATTTTATAATCCAATAGACTACGAAGAGCACGGAGTTGCTGTGGCAACTGCACGTGCGGGAAACGTGATTGGTGGGGGAGACTGGGCGTCTGATCGATTGATCCCCGATTTTATTAGAGCTATTTCGGAACAACAAAAATTCAAAATACGTAATCCCCATGCGATCCGGCCCTGGCAACACGTGATGGAACCCGTTATGGCCTATCTAGTTCTAGCCAGAATGCTATATCTTGAAGGACCGCATTATAGTGGAGCATGGAATTTTGGACCTAATGATGATGATGTGAAAAACGTGGAATGGATAGCAAAAACTATCTGTAATCTCTGGGGAGAGGGAGCCTCCTACAAGGTTAATACTAATACCCAACCTCATGAAGCTAATTATTTGAAACTCGATTGTTCCAAGGCAAAGGCTGAGTTAAACTGGAACCCAAAGTGGGATATTAATATGGCTCTCAGCTCCATTGTAGAATGGAACAAAGCGCGACTGGCTGGTAAGAATGTTCGCCAAATAACTGAAAGACAAATTAATCGATACCTAACTTAACGACAGAATTCAAATTGACGTTATAATTTATAAGGACTTATTTAGCAAATATGGAAAAAGAGAAGACACTACGGCAAGAGATCATTGATAAAACAATTGAATACTACCAAGAGAAATTCGGGAGTAAAGAGTTTTTCCCCGGAAAGTCAAAAGTGAATTATGCCGGTCGGGTATTTAATGAAGAGGAACTGGTTAATGCCGTCAATGCTTCCCTCGATTTTTGGTTGACGGAAGGACGTTACTCCGAAGAGTTTACATTTGAAATTGCTGATTACCTGGGAGTTGATAATGTATTGCTAACAAATTCAGGTTCGTCAGCAAATTTATTGGCGTTCTCTGCATTGACCTCCGAAAAATTAGGGGAAAAGCGACTCAAGCCAGGCGACGAAGTGATTTCCGTTGCAGCAGGATTTCCTGCCACCGTCACACCAATTATTCAATACGGGTTAGTTCCGGTTTTTGTGGATGTAGATATACCAAGCTATAATATTGATGTGGAGATGATGCGTAAGGCTATTACTCCAAAAACGAAATGTATTTTCCTCGCCCACACCCTCGGTAACCCGTTTGATGTCGAAGCAGTGATGGAAATTGCAGAAGAACATGATTTATGGGTTATGGAGGATAACTGTGACGCTTTTGGCAGCGAGTATAATGGGCAGAAAACAGGTACTTTCGGACATATATCCACTATTTCATTTTATCCGGCACATCATATTACCACCGGAGAGGGTGGCGCTGTATGCACTAATGATCCCCAATTAGCCCTGCTAGTTCGTGCGTTTCGTGATTGGGGCAGAGATTGTTATTGTGCTCCTGGTGAAAATAACACCTGCGGAAAGCGATTCTCTCAACAGTTTGGTGATTTACCCTATGGATTCGACCACAAATATGTGTACTCTGAAGTGGGGTACAATCTAAAAATCACAGATATTCAGGCGGCAATCGGTGCTGCACAAATCAAGAAACTGCCGGATTTTTGCGAAAAGCGAAAAGAAAACTTTAAAAAATGGAAGGCAATATTCTCGAAATTTCCAGAATACTTTATATTGCCTGAGGCAACAGATAATTCTGATCCAGCTTGGTTCGCATTTATTGTGACTTTAACCAAGGACGCTCCATTCACGCGAGATGAACTAACGGGATACTTAAACCAGGAACGAATCGAAACGAGAAATTTATTCGCTGGAAATATGACCAAGCAGCCAGCTCTCGTAGATAAAGAATGGCGAATGGCTGAACATCTTGAGAATACGGATTATATTATGCGTAATACCTTTTTTCTGGGCACATATCCCGGATTGACATATGAGATGTTCTATTATGCGGAAAAAGTCATCACTTCGTTTATTGCGGAAAAAACGAATTAACAGATGTTAGCAAAGAAATATCCCTCACGGATTGTTTCGATAACAAAACAGCTGGAAGAAATTTTTACCGTGGAATTCGAATCACTTCGGTGGAGATATAGATACTACCCTGGACAATTTTTGCATTTAGCCATTGATGAAACATATGATGGGGTGGGACAATGGCCCGAATCAAGGTGCTTTTCCATGCAGAGCAATCCTGATGAGGAGAATATAAGAATTACATATGCCGTGAAAGGTAAATTCACTACTCAAATGGAAGAAACAATGGAGGAAGGGGATAAGGTCTGGTTGAAGCTTCCATATGGCGATTTATTTACCCAAGATCATAATAAGGAAAAAACAGTCTTTTTGGCGGGGGGTACAGGGATTACTCCCTTTCTTTCGCTTTTCACACATGAGTCTTTTCGTGAATATAAAAACCCGAAAATTTACTTGGGTTTTCGTTCGAAGAAACACCACATCTATCAGGACGAGTTGACAAATGCGAAGAATCAGTCAAAGATGGTAGAAGTGTATTTTGAAAATCATGATGGACTTATTGACATTGATCGAGTTTTCAAAAAAAATGGTGTAAGTAGCGATTATTTTATCTCCGGGCCCCCGGACATGATTTCTGGCTTTAAAAAAGCGTTAATTGAAAGAGGAGTATCAGAAGGAAGTGTCCTGACGGACGAATGGGAATAAAAAGCTTACTAATGGTTAGTTCATTTCAAAATATATGGAAACAATACTACTAACAGGTGCTACCGGGTTCTTAGGTAGTCACTTACTTGAAGCGCTAGTAAATGAAGGCTATGAAGTTAGCATCATCAAACGTTCCACTTCGAATACGTGGAGAATAAAAAACCTACTTTCTCAAGTTGAAAGTTATGATGTTGATAAAGTGCCGATTGCCAAAGCATTTGAATATAGACGTATCGATGCAGTAGTTCACACTGCTTGCCACTATGGACGAAATGATGACCCAGTGAGCAAAGTTGTTGAGACCAACTTAATGTTTGGCCTACAATTGTTCGAAACGGCTGTTTTTTTCAATACGGCTGTTTTTTTCAATACGGGTACTTTATTACAGAAACATCCTAACGCTTACCTTCATGCTTATACGCTTTCAAAAAAACAGTTCGTTGAATGGCTTCAAGAAATGTCAGATAGGATTAATATAATTAACCTAAAATTAGAACATATGTATGGCCCTAGAGATGATCCCTCAAAATTTACTACTTGGGTTGTTCGGAGTTGCCTTAAAAATAAAGAAAAAATAGAATTGACCCCTGGTGAACAAAAACGTGACTTCATATTTGTAAATGATGTTGTAAACGCTTATAAAATTTTGTTAGAGAAGTATCGTGAGGAAAGTCCAAATTTCTTGGAGTTTGAGGTTGGAAGGGGTAAAGCAGTCACGATACGAAATTTTGTGGAAACCGTTAAAAGGTTAACAAATTCTGAGACTGAACTTGATTTTGGTGCAAAATCATATCGAGAAAATGAGATTATGCATTCTGAAGCTGATATATTTGCATTATCTGATTATGGCTGGAAACCAAGATATAGTTTGAAAGAAGGTCTAAATATTTTAATAAACAATGAAAAAAAATTAAACAGAATATTGTAAGAGGCATGAATTTTTAATTATGAAGACAGTAATTCTTGGTTCTGGTATTGCGGGTCTGAGCATTTCATATTTCCTTGGGCATGAAAATTGTTTAATCTATGAAAAAAAGAATTATTATGGAGGACATGTTCATTCTTACAATAAAAATGGTTTTGTTTGGGACGAAGGTCCACATGTTTCATTTACTAATAACCAATTTGTAAAAGATTTTTTAAAAAAGAGTTTAGGTGAATCACGTATTCTTGAATATCCAGTTGAAACAGTAAATTATTATCATGGAGATTGGATACCTCATCCAGCTCAAAGTAACATGTATGCAATTCCAGAAGGACTTAGGGAAGAATGTTTTAATGATTTTATTAATACGAGAGATGAAAACCATGAAATCGAAAATTATAAAGACTGGCTAATCGCAGCATTTGGGCCAACTTTTTATGAAGAATTTCCCAGAAAATACACAGAGAAATATTGGACTGTTGCGCCTGAAGAACTGACAACTGATTGGATTGGCAAAAGAGTATTTTATCCTGATGTTGAAACGGTAAAGAAGGGCTATAAAGGTGATTTGGATGAACAAACTCATTATATTAAACATGTAAGGTATCCTAAAAACGGTGGGTTTGTTAGTTTTTTGGATGGAATAATGAAAAATTCCAATATTTACTACCGAAAAGACGCCACTAAAATTGATCTTATAGAAAAGAGAATTATATTTAGTGACGACACATCGATTAACTATGATCGCTTAATTTCAACAATACCATTACCAGATTTTGTAAAATTAAGTGATGCTCCAAATGATATTGAATCAGCCTCTAAAAAATTATTATATTCCTCCATCCTTTTAATAAATATTGAAGTAAGCCATCCCGCGGTTAGAAACGAAAATTGGATTTACGTATATGATAAAGGTAAGTATAGTACAAGGATTTATTGTACAGAGATAATGTCGCGCAATAATGCACCAGAGGGAAAATGTGGTATCCAGGTAGAGGTATACTGTTCAAAATATGATAAATTTGAAAAAAGATATTCTGAAATTGCAAGAACTGTAATCGATGAATTAATAGAAATGGGGCTAGTAATTTCTATAGACCATGTTATAAACTTTCATACAAAATTTGTTAGATGGGGAAACGTTATTTTTGATCATAAACGTAAATCAGCTCAAGAAGCAATCCTAAATTGGCTGTCTAATTATGGCCTTGTAAGAGAAGAAGATGACTTAGAACCACTGACTATCTGGGAAAATAAATTTAGGGCAAATGTTAAACTTGGTTCTATTATATTAGCTGGTAGATATGCACAGTGGAAATATTATTGGACTGATGATTGTGTCTTAAGAGGAAAATATATAAGTGAATCTATCTAACAAATTTACGTTAATAATTCCTACTTTTAATAGGCATTCATATGTAAAAAGATCTATAGATTACTATGTTGGAGCACCGTTTAGTGTAATTTACCTGGATTCAAGTGAAGAGTCCATTGAGAATCAGAATTTTAAAAAAAATATTCACTATATACACTGTCCGAAAAAGGGTTTTGTTAAGAAAATTCATACTTGTTTAGAAAATATTAATACAAAATATGTGGCGTTATGTGCAGATGACGATTTTATCCCGTTAGATTCAATAAAATTTGGATTAAAATTTTTGGAGGATAATAACTCTTTTAAAACTGTTCAAGGATTGAATGTAGGATTTCTAAATAAATTCAATGGGGAATTTTATTATTCAAATAATATTCAGTCTTATGATGCCAATGAAATAAATTTTGGGCTAATAAAAAATGCCGAAATCTTTTGGCAAAATTATAGAAATGTTTTATGGTCTTTACAGCATAGAGATAATTTATTAGTATCATTTGACATTTTGTCAAAAAAAAAAATAATCAATGATAACTATATTGAATTTGTAATTGGTTGTATTGCATGTGCTCAAGGAGGTATCAAGTACATAGATAAAATTTGGAATGTTAGAGAACGTTTCGCGGATGATCATTGGGCACATAGACATAAATCTATAAAAAACTTTTATATCAACTCTGAAACAAGAAAAGAATTTAAGCATTTTGAAAAAATCATAGATAATCAAACTATTAAGGGATATTCAAAACATTGTTTAAAAAATTATTTAAAATTTACTGTATTAGATATAGCTAAGCAGATATTTAAACAGTTATTATTAAATTTCCACCTTATTCAAAAATACCCCAAAACAAATACTAATAGCAATCTTGATGAATTAGTGCGGTTGGAATTTAAAAAATACCCACACCTAAAAAATATAAAAAAAATTTTAGAACAGGAATACTACTAATTAATTGTTAAAAATTGGTAGTGTAAATTCATGTTCGCAATTTCAAAATAATTGATAGGAAATAGCCATCGATGCCTCCTAATTTTCAGATAACCAATCATGAAAACACCCACGGAGGACACCGATGGCTTCGAACAAAGATACCGCAATCTATGAGGGATTACTATCACAATTTATCAGCGAAGCCGACCCACTCCAAGCCATGCTGGAATGGATCGCGCACCAGATGATGCAGGTGGAAGCCAGCCAGAAAGTGGGCGCCCCCAAAGGGACGCACTCGACACAGGGGAAGACCTACTTTTCCGGCACGCGCGTCCGCCGGTTTGATACGCGGCTCGGGACGATGTATCTCCTCGTGCCGAAGCTCCGTTCAGGCGGCTATATTCCCTTCTTTGTCACCGCAAAGAAACGGTCGGAACAAGCCTTGATGGAGGTCGTTCGGGAAGCGTTCGTGAATGGCGTCTCCACTCGCAAGATCGAGCGGTTAGCCCACACCTTGGGCATCGAAAACATCTCAGCAGGCCAAGTCTCGGCCATTAGTCAGGCACTGGATGCCCAAGTCGAGGCCTTTCGCACGCGCGAACTCGAGGCGGAGTATCCTGTCTTATGGATCGATGCGCTCTATGAGAAAATCCGGGTCAATCACCGGGGCCAGAATCTGGCCGTCCTCGTGGTCATGGGCATCACGCGGGACGGGACGCGCGACGTACTCGCCGTCGAACCCATGTATCAGGAATCGCAGGACACCTATCAGGCGCTGTTCCGGCAATTAAAAGATCGGGGTCTGCAGGAGGTCTGGCTCTGTGTCTCGGATGCCCATCAGGGGTTGCAGGCGGCGATTCAGGAAGAATTTCTAGGCTGTAGCTGGCAGCGCTGTAAGGTCCACTTCATGCGGAATATCCTGGCCAAGGTGAGTCCGAAGCAGAAAGCCACCGTGGCGCAACGCTTGAAACAGATCTGGCACCAACCGGACCTCACTACGGCCCGCCGCTATGCTGAAACGGTGATAGACGAATATACCGAGGCGTTTCCCGACGCGATGGTGCTCTTGGAGGCGGGCTTAGAAGACAGCCTGCAATCGTATGCGTTTGCCAACCTGGATGCCCGGAAGATCAGTTCCACGAATGTCTTGGAACGGCTCAATCGGGAGATCCGGCGCCGGTCTCGTGTGGCCGCACCGTTTCCCAGTATGGCCTCGTACCTGCGGCTTATTACCTGCTATCTCATCGAATATACGGAGGACTGGAGTACCGGCCGGAGCTATATCAGCGCGACAAACATCGAAGCACAAGCGGAGGCGTTACCCAAAGCGGCGTAGGAGGCATATAATGGCACCCTTTCATGAAATTGCGAACTTTACTTGACACAACCAAAAATTTGGATAATAATCCAGAAAAAAATGAAAGAAAACATACAAAAATTATGTACGATAGTTGTATCATTGCATAATAGGTACAATGAAGCTACAAGATTGTATTCTTATTTTTGAAAATACTTAGATCAAGTAAATTCTTGGTATATTAGACAAGTAACTAAATTGATACCTGTTTTAATAGTTTTTTTAGTTCCGACAAATTTACATATTACAGGCACTTCAAACGCATTACGTCTTATTCAGAAAAACTGACAAAAGGAATTAATGGATTCGTAAACACAAAATATTCGGTTATTTGTGCTGGAATGATTTCATTGCTATAAAATGGATTAAAGAGATGCATCGAATTTTTTGAGAATAACCTTGATTATGTTGTCTGTAGAGGTAAAAAATATGATATTTGTTAATGATGAAAGAATATCAGAGGAAATATTATTTTTAGATGGCCCCCCCCCCCCCCCCAAATCAATCTTAAATCAACTGGAACCAACTAAATATTCAAATCCCGATAATCCTTATAATACTGACTTTATTTGTATAAAAGAGTTAATTAAAAAAATCGCATTAATAAAGCAATCGTAGGTTAAAGACTATAGGGGAATATTATATAGGAAGGATACATTAAAAAAGGGAAAACAAAGACAGTTAGAAATTTTTGTTTTCTGATTATCACCGCAAACTAGTTTGTTTCAGGTTAATATTGTTTCTAATCTAGAAAAATTAAAATTACTTGCCCAATAATATAGCTAAAAACACCGTTATGTATACTTTAGGGAATATACTCCCCAAAGTATCCAGTTATATATTGTTACCTATTTATACACGTTATCTTACACCATCTGAATATGGCATTGTAAATTCTATGGGTGTATTGAATATAGCGCTTGCAGTATTTTTTTCACTAAGCCTTGAACGGGCAATTATGCGGCTTTACTGGGATTATGAATCCGAAGAAAAACGGCGTGATTTCCTTGGTACTATAGCATTGGCTGTTGCTGGTATTGCCACAGTAATTTTATGCACACTTTTTTTAATGCACAAGTATGTTGGTATGATATACAAAGGAATTGAGTTCTTCCCGTATTTTGCGTTAGCTATTTTGTTATCGTACTTTCAAACCTATTCCCTAGTTCCAAAAAAGTATCTACTACTGAAAGGAAAATCAGGTATATTTATAGGTATCTCTGCTTTTGAAACGATAATAAATGCAGGTTTCATTTTATGGTTTGTTGTAGGAACTAGATCGGGGGCTGTTGGGTTTTTACAGGCTCAATTATTAGGATCTGTTATTTTTATACCAGTTTTTCTATATATGATATATAATAATACTAATTTACATTTTCATATAGATACCTTAAAATCTGCGCTATCTTTTAGTTTACCTATTATCCCTTCGATACTGGCGGCTTGGGTGTTAAACATGTCTGATCGGATTTTTATTGAGAGATATTTTGATCTTAATATGGTTGGTATATATTCCTTAGGTTACAAAATAGCAGGATTAGTGTTATTAGTTACTGGTGGATTTGGAATGGCTTATGCCCCGGAATTTTTCAGGCTCGCCAATTCGAAAAATCAAGTGAAAGCCAGAAAAAAAATATCAGAATATAATCATGTAAATATCCTATTAATTATTATGGTTTGTTTTGGAATTGCATTTTTTAGTAAGGAAGTGATTACCGTATTATTTGACAAAAGATATATTGAATCTTATCAATTCACTTTACTCATCTCATTTTCATATCTTTTTTCGGCTGCTACCGGAATTACGAGCAAATTTTTTCAACAATCGAAAAAAATGATGCAAAATGCTGGACTCTCAATTTTTGCGGGCGGGATTAATATTATACTAAATTTTACTTTAATACCGCCTTACGGAGCTTTTGGAGCCGCCTATGCTACAATAATTTCAATGGCGATCACATTTTATATTTCGTATTTTTTTGCAAGAAAATATTGTTATTTTGTACCAATAAATTGGAGAAAAATTCTTCCTGTAATAGGTATATTGGTTTTATTAGTAGTTACATTTCAGTATCTAATAGTATTTGATATATTACTTACAATTATAATTAAAATGAGCATTATGTTTATTTTAGGTTTTGTTTTTATAAAGAAATATTATTATAGAATTCGCCTAATCATTATTAAAGGATAACTAAACACTTAGTTGAGCATTAGTGTTGTTTGGGGTTAGCGTTTATAGCAATGTATAAAAATATTATATTTTGTCTGTCATATTTAAATATACCAATCACACTGCAGTTAATTGAAAATTATGGTGCAGATAGATCATTAGTAATTACGAATAATGACAGTTTATTTGAATTTTTCAGTTATTTGTATGGTGAACAAATTTTATTCTCTACAGAAAAACCGAGTAAATATGCTGAATTTTATAATCAAATTAATCCCATAAAAGGTTCTCTATATTTTTTAATTTCTTGGGTAAATAGAATTAAATATAAAAAAATATTTTTATCTATATCAGATAAGGATGTTTACTTTTTCATTAAAGGTTATGCAATTTTTGAAGCATTTATTGTAAAGCTACTGTCAAAAAATAACGAAATATTTTATAAAAGATCCGTAGATCTTTCTCAGTTGAAAGGATATGAGACGGTATTGGTCAAAATTCAAAAAAAACTTATTAAAGCATTTTACGGTGTTGAAGTAGATGTCCTCAATAACGCAGATCGTCCTTTATTTGCTTTGTCCAATGAATTTCTAAATAATATTAAGGTCAATTTTTTTGAATTACCCGATAATATCCAAAGAGTTAAAAAACCTATAATTGACAAATTTGATATTGGCAAATATAAAGGAGTATTATTATCTGGAAATACAGTTGATGAGAATTTTGTGCAGAAAAATGATTTCGTTAAAAATAATGATAAATTGATCAAGTATATGATGAAGAAATTTGGTAAAAATAACCTTGCATTGAAATTACATCCAAGATATAACACCAAGTATTCCAAAGAACACCAATTGCCAGAAATTAATAAAGTAATACCAGTAAGCCTGATTGCGGATTCATTTGATTTTATAATTGGATACGCATCTGCTGCGTTATTTGAGACCGCAAATAATGGAGGTCTAAGTATCTCTACTTTAGAATATTTTGAACCAATTTCGACTAACATGAAAAATAAATATATTGATTATTTACATAATAATTTAATTAAAGGAAATAATATATATTATTTTAAAAATTTACAAGAATTAGAAAATATATTTAACTTATTTGGGTTATAAAGTTAGTATGGAAGGTGATTTCAAAAGGATATTTTACAATAAATTTAATCGGGATAAATAATTTTTTCATATTTGAATTGAACTTCTTGATAATGCGAATTATTAATGCTCAATTATTTAACAAAAAAATATAAAAATGGTTACACTGCAAATAATTATAATGTCGATATTTTACAAACCAAATTTAAGTACGATAATAAGTTGGATAAACTAACTTAATAAGATAGTTGTATTGTGAGTATTAATTACACCATCATTACACTGTCAAATAAACAAAATTTAAATTCGTAGAGCTGTGATATATGAATATTAAAAATATGATTAGAAGATATAAAAGAATCCTATTAGAACAGTCGATTCGTAATTATCTAGAAGTGTTTGACGATGATATATTTTTAGTGTCTTATCCCCGCTCCGGAAATACTTGGATGAGATTTTTATTAGGTTCATTATTGTACGAGGAGAGAATTGATTGGAATAACTTTGAAGAATACATTCCAGATATATATAGGAATACGGATAAGGAGTTGAAAAAATTACAGAGACCTAGAGTACTAAAAAGTCACCATCCCTATGACAAAAGATACAATAAAGTTATTTATTTAGTAAGGGATGTAAGGGATGTTTTAGTTTCTTATTATAAATTTCATTTAAAATTCGGAAAAATAAAAGATGGATATTCTTTGGATGAATTTATTATAGATTTTGTCAGCGGAAACTTAGATGATTTTGGTACATGGGGTGAAAATGTAGAAGGTTGGATTGGTAATCGGAATAAAGTAAAATATGGCTTTTTATTAATTCGTTATGAGGATTTATTGGATGATACTTATGGTGAAATAATTAAGGTCTTAGAATTCTTAAATTGTAAGGTGGAGAAGGATAAAATTAATGATGCGATTGAGTGGTCTTCATTTTCGAATATGAGAAAACTCGAAAATAATCAGAAGGATTCTCAATTATTTAAAAATGCTGATAGAGATATTAAATTTGTTAATAAAGGCAAGTTTGGAACATGGAAAAACGTACTAAATAGCACCCAAAGGAATATTATTCATAACGAGTATTCCGATATTTTGGTTAAATTAGGATATAAAATATAATTTTCATGTATAACCGACTTAAACAATTCCTGTATCAAAAATATCTTAGTACAAAATTTGAAATTAAATTTTATAGTAATGTAAGGGTTAATAATAATTCAAAATTTGAAGGATGTAATGCTCTATATAATAATGTCTCTTTTTTGAATTCAGAATTAGGCTTGGGTAGTTATATTGCTAATAATTCTATTATTAAAAAAACTAAGATCGGCCGTTTCTGTTCGATTGGCGGTAATGTGAGAACAGGTTTGGGAATTCACCCAACCAAAAAATTCGTATCAACGCACCCGGCTTTCTATTCTCTTAAAAAACAAGCAGGTTTTACTTTTGTTAAAAAACAGTTATTTGAGGAGCATAGGTATGTGGATGAAGAGAAAAAATATTATGTAGAAATAGGTAATGATGTATGGATTGGTAATAATGTTTTAATTTTGGATGGAGTTAAAATAGGTAATGGCGCAGTGATTGCCGCTGGTTCGATTGTAAATAAAAATGTTGATGATTATGCCATTGTAGGTGGTATTCCATCTGAAATTATTAAATATAGGTATGGTGAAAATATTAGAGATATACTTTTAAAAATTAAGTGGTGGAAATGGAATGTAGAGGAATTTAAAAAAAAATCGGATAAGTTTAAAAATATTGATCTTTTTATAAATGAATTTAGCAATGATTAATTAATTTAATATATGGTGGAGTTTCAAATAATCTCTGGGTTTATCTTGTGTTTAAACTTTGTTTTTTCAATTAATTAGGGCTTACCACGAGAATAGCGGAATTTTTCGACTTAATTTCAATGAGTCTGGTATAAAAACGGGCTAAAGCCCTAATAAAGTTCAAAATTTTTCAAAGACCCCGCCATTTATGGCGGGACTATTCGAATTTTTGGGTTTCATGCTTATTAGACAAAAATATTCTCATAGGTATGAACTTTTTTAGAGTAGACTCTTCAATATTAAATGATATGTTTTTTCCTGTCGGTATTTAAATCTGAATTCACATTTCTTCAGATCCATAAAATGTTCTGTGAGCGATCTCACGAAACTTGGATAGTCGAGTTTTGCCAAACTGCATAAGGTCACAATCTCATTAATATTACTCTGGGGTGACGCTAATTCATTGACGCGATGCCACACATGAAATAGTTTTTAATAGCCCATATCGACCAAACTATTGTAGCCGTACCAGCTGTTACTCTGGATGATCGAAACTACACTCACGCGCCCCCGAATGGCTTGCTGCAACATGTGTGTCTGCCATTCGGTTCAGTCTCAATAGAGATGAATCCGTTTCGATTGAATTTGCCGAAGACGGTCGTTTTTCCCCGTGCCCCTTGGCCCTAGCACTCGCGAATTAGCTTCGCTCCAGGGTAATTTTCGTCGACATTCACTTCGCCGGCAAACTGTAATTTAGTTTCATAGAAGGCAGCAATACTTTAACGGATGGCTCACAAATACCGGTGATCGTATTCCGATGTATTCCGGGTGACACCGCAATTATAGTGGACTCAATAGCCAGGATAAATAATTAAACCATGTCCCTAAATTGGGCCTCCGAGATTTTTGTGCGATTGGCAAACTTGTTACACCGCACAATAACTGCAATATATCGATTTTTGGGATTACTTTTATATTCATGAGCCAATTTTTTCTGTCTATCATTTGGTATTACAGTTACTTATCTAATTTATGATTAAAGAGTCTAAATATAATTATTTCTCAATCTTAATGGTCATGACATTTTTAAGACCATATCCATATGATATCGGAGGGGAGTATATTGTAAAGCGAGTGATAGATGCCATTTGGGGATTATTGGTTATTTACTTTTACTTTAAAGTCACCTTTAATACCAAAACGAAAATTAGAATAAGTAAAAATTCAAAGATACTATTAACTATATCAATAATAACAATAATTTCATTAACACTTGCAAACATATCTCAAAACAGGATTGTACTTTTTAGTGATTTTTTGGAATCCTATAGATATTTCTATTACTTTTTAGTGTTGAATGCTGGTTTTCAGTTGAACTGGACAAAAGATACCCTTGAACGTTATTTAATTAGTCCAATAATAGTAGCTGTCATTATATCGGGTGCGATCTCAATATTAGCAGCCCTAAGCCCATTGTTAGCAAAGTATATTTCTAAGATTTATTTACTTAAATCAACTTATGGTCTCCCCGAATTGCAAAGTATTAGTGGTCCATTTAGGATAAGGATTAGTGGTACTTTTGGTAATCCGAATCATTATGGGGTTGCGCTTAATATCGTATTACCTTTTTTGTTTTATAGGGCTAAATTAAAGACAGAAAATCTGGAAAAGGCGATTTATTACCTTTTAATTTTATTTAATTTAATTCTAATAATTTCCACTGGCTCAAGAACTGCAATGGTTGGGGCAATTATCCAGTTGCCTTTTCTTTCGATGATTAATTACAAAGGTTCTAGGTCATTAAGTATTTCCTATTCAAAATTGATTTTAGTTATACTGGTTTTCTCTGTATTGTTTAAGTTTACATATGATATTTTTTCTAGAGTAAATGTTACAGTGAACCAGATTATGGATATTGGGCTTTTGGGTGTTGACTCTTTACGAATCAAATTTGAATGGAGTATGCACCTATTAGAAAAGGTTCTGTCAGAAGCGCCATTTTTCGGTTTTGGACCTTCAGAACAATACGGTTCATTATTTGGTGATAATCAAATAAGTGCAACTTTATACAGATTTGGGCTGGTTGGAATTTTACTGTATTTGTTATTTTGGTTCAATTTATTATATATTTTATTAAAAAACAGCTATTTTATTCAATATATAAATATATATACATTTATAATGATCTGCGTTTTTATGTTATTTGGATTGACCGGAAAGTTTTTTGATGCAACCCAAATTACAACATTTTTATTCCTGATTGTTGGTGTAATTCTGCAAATTAATTCTCAAAAGAAGGAATTTCAGTCCTAAATGTTACCTAAAATTAGCATAATAACACCTTCTTTTAATCAATCGGAGTTTTTAGAACTCTCAATTAAATCAGTTATTGAACAAAATTATCCTAATCTGGAATTTATTGTGATGGATGGCGGTAGTAGTGACGAGACTCTAGATATTTTAAATAAATACGATAAAGATATCGATTATTGGAAAAGTGAAAGGGATCGAGGGCAGGCCGATGCAATTAATAAGGGATTTAAGTTATCTAATGGCATAATTATCGGTTGGTTAAATTCAGATGATTTACTCGCACCAAACTCCCTTTTTAAAGTGGCAGAAGCCTACAATACAAATCCAGGGGAAAAGATTTTTTTTGGTGATTGTTCGGTAATAGACCACCGAGGGAATTTTGTTTCAACTAAAATAACGAAAGATTTTGATTGGCACACAATATTATTGGGTAAGAGTCTGGGACAGCCTGCGGTTTTCATGAACAGGGAAATTTTGAAAGAAATAGGATATCTTGAATATCAATTGCAATATGCTCTTGACTGGGCTTTTTTTTTAAAAGCATTTTATTTTTATAAAAACAATCAAACAAAATACATTAATTCAGTATTAGGGATTTCCAGAGAATATGAAGGGACGAAAAGTCGCACTGGCTTAAATGAAAAAGGGGAAGAACGAAGGGAGATTTTAAAAAAATTTTTTAAGGAATTTATTAGTGTTGATAAATCGACAGCGATGAAAGCATACGCGGGAACATATAAGGTCCAATTTTTCGATGAATTGTTTGCTGCTAAATTACTGTCCTCCTTTCGGAGTATAATTTATGTTCTCTATTATAATCCCTCCATTATATTAAAAAATATTGATAAAATAAGGTGGATAATTAATAAAGCGATGAATAGAGCACAAGAAAAGTACGAGTAAATTGCATTTAAATATTGACTATATAGCAAGCATTAATATAAATGGTAATTCAGGAAAGGAAAAAGCTACAGGGGAAAAGCTATCCGCTCTTGAATCGTCTCAACATAGTGTCGATAGTTTTGTTTTAAGGAAAGAGAGTTCAACATTAATTACTAAACTTTTTGTAATCATATTTTTAGAGTTAAACTATCTATTTAAGAAAATTTTTTCCAAAAATCCCCCAGATTTAATATTTACCAGAAGCACATTTGGGTTTAGCGAGTATATAATTGGCAACCTTTTTCATGTCCCAGTTATCAGGGAAATACACGGAGATTTTATTGACGAGGCTAATATATTTTTTGAAAAAAACAGAGTATTAAAATTATTCTCAGTTCTTTATTCAAAGTATATAAACTTCTTTTTAAAAAAATCTAATGGAATAATTTTTAATAATGACTTATTAGAAAAACACTTTACTGATAATTATAGACTCAATGGAATCCAAAAAATCACAATTTCAAATGGATGTAGTATAGATAAATTTTATCCTATCGACCCAAGTATTGCAAGACTGAAGTTAGGACTAGATCCGGATATAATTTATTTGTTATTCATCGGTTCCGTTAATAAATGGCATGGAGTCGAATATCTGATTGATACTCAAAATGAAATCAGCTCTTTATCAAATCGATTTAGACTTTTAATAGTTGGTGCAAATGAAAATTCATATGTAAATAAGTTAAAAGGAAAATCTTCAGCAAATAGGGATATTATTTTTAAGGGGCGAGTAAGTGCAGACGAATCATTACTGTATATTAATGCATCAAATATTAGCCTAATACCTGTGAATCCTGTTAGGGTAAGTCCCGGCAGCCCTTTGAAATTATTTGATACTATTGCTTGTGGGAAACCAGTCATCACACAGATAAATACTCCTGGTTATAGTGATATTACACAAAAATATAATATAGGATATACTTGCAACTTTTTTAAACCAAGAGAATCAGCACTAAAAATTATTGAAATATCAAAAAAAATAGATTATGAGGAGTTTAGAAATCATAATCGCCTTGTCGCGGAAAAATATTTGAGCTGGAATAAAATAATAGAAAAATGGATTTCATTTGGATTGTTAGTTAAAAAGGGAAGTAAATCAGTTGCTTATTGAGGGATTAACGAATTAAAATGTTATCTGGACGTTTACTTTTTGTTATAAATCATACTGATTTCTTTCTTTCCCACAGATTACCTATTGCTTTAGCTGCGGCAGATAAAGGGCTGAGTGTACACGTTGCATCAATGAAAACTCCAGCAGCCAATCAATTAACCTATTACAATATTACTTGGCATCAGCTACCCCTTGAGGCTGGAGGAATGAATCCATTTTCTGATTTAAATCTTTTAATTCATCTAGTTAGTTTATACAAAAGTATTAAACCGGACTTAATCCATCATGTAACCATAAAACCAATAATTTATGGTGGTATTGCATCGCGATTGACTAAAATGCCAGCCGTAGTACACGCCCTTTCTGGGCTAGGGTTTTTGTTTATTGCTAATGATATTAAAACAAAATTTATTAGGAAGATATTAAGTATATTTTTAAAGTTTGCGTTTACACATAAAAATTTAAAATTAATTTTACAAAATCCGGATGATAGGAGGGAGTTTGTAAATAAAAATATTGTTAATGAAGAAAAAGTTAAAATTATAAAAGGTTCCGGTGTTGATCCAAACAAGTTCAAGCCTAGCCCAAAACAGCAAAAAAATACTCCCAAAATTTTGTTTGCCTCAAGGATGCTCAGAGATAAAGGGCTTATTGAATTCATTAATGCTTCGGAAATAATCGTAAAGATGGGATATAAAGCAAAATTTATTCTTGTTGGAACACCAGATAGTAATAACCCTCAGTCGGTAACAAAGGAACAATTACACAAATTCACTAAACATGATTTTATCTCTTGGGAAGGATACCGAAGTGACATGGAGCATGTTTTTCACGAATCAGATATTGTATGTTTACCTTCTTATAGAGAGGGTTTGCCCAAAGTATTAATTGAAGCAGCTTCTTGTGGAAAACCCATTGTTACCACTGACGTTCCTGGTTGTAGGGAAATTGTGAAAAATGGTTTGAATGGTTTTTTAGTGCCTCCCAAAGACTCAAAATCTTTAGCAAATGCAATCATAAAATTGATTGATAATCCAGCACTAAGAAAACGAATGGGAAAAAATGGGCGTGAAATGGTGCTAAAGGAGTTTACTTTAGAAAAGGTCATTAGTGATACATTAAATATTTATCAAGAATTATTAAAGAAAGAGTATAAACCATGAAATATCTCATAACAGGAGGCGCAGGGTTCATCGGATCGAACCTCGCTGATCAATTAATTGAAAACGGACACAAGGTAGTCGTAATCGATGATTTGTCAACAGGCCGGCTGGAAAATATTAACCACCTGAGTGATAACGACAATTTCGAGTACCATGTTGCCAATATTATGAATTACGGGTTGCTTGAGTATTTGGTTGAACAGGCCGATATTGTATATCATTTGGCAGCCGCTGTCGGTGTAAGGTTGATTATGGAAAACCCGGTGGAAACCATCATCACCAATGTCCGTGGCACGGAAAATGTGCTGGAAGCCTGCAGCAAACACAATAAGAAGGTCCTTATTGCCTCTACCTCGGAGGTTTACGGAAAATTACAGGAATTAAACGGCGGTATTGACCTCCTGAATGAAGAGGACGACTGGATGCTTGGGCCAACGAGCAAGCGACGCTGGGCGTATGCCGCGTCAAAATCGTTGGATGAATTTCTTTCTCTCGCATACTACGATGAAAAAAAACTACCCGTTGTGATTGTGCGCCTGTTTAATACAGTTGGTCCACGGCAGCGAAGCCGCTACGGAATGGTGCTCCCGAATTTTGTCAAACGGGCGTTACTGAATGAAAAGATAACCGTACATGGTGATGGAGAACAGACGCGTAGTTTTACCTATATTGATGATGTGACGTGGGCGTTAACCGAATTAATGGAGCGGGAGGGCGTTTTCGGTCAGATTTATAATCTTGGCAACGGTGAAGAGATATCGATAAATGAACTGGCAGAACTTGTCAAGGAAAAAGCGGATAGCAAATCAGAAATTGTTCATATACCTTATGAAGAAGTGTATGGACCAGGCTTTGAGGATATGCAGAGAAGAACGCCTGATATCACTAAAATCCAGGAAGCGATAGGCTATGAACCGCAATACAATATTAACGAAATAGTTGAAAGGGTGATAAAGTATTACCGTACCCGATAAACATGTTTTAGAAAAATGTGTCTCAAGTCATTCGATTTCTACTATGGTTTATTATTATAGTATGTATGAGAAAATTTAACTTAGCCTGAATATGTCTTCCATTAATTATATCATACCGGCGGTATTATCATTCGCCACGGCAGTAATTACTACCCCGCTGGTGATGAAATTCGCCCGGAAGAAGGGGTTTATTGCAGAACCCACGGCTGATCGGTGGCATTCCAAACCGACCGCACTGCTGGGGGGTATAGCAATATTTCTGAGCATCGTAATCGGATTTAGTTATGCCGGGTTATTTAATAAAATGCCGTTGGGCATCTTCGCCGGTGGCCTTTTAATTTTTATCTCAGGCATTTTCGATGATATTAAGGGCGTGAAACCCTATGTAAAAACCATCATCCAGATTATTGCTGCCGGACTGGTTATTCTTTCGGGCATTGTGGTGGGTAAAGGGCTGCTGCCCCAGATTATAAGTCTCCCGGTTACCCTGCTCTGGATTGTGGGTTTGACCAACGCTATCAATCTGCTGGATAACATGGATGGCCTAAGCAGTGGTATCAGCGGGATTATCGGAATATTTCTCGGGGTGATATTCATTATGAATAATCAACCTACGCCAGCGATTCTCGCTTTCGTTATCTCTGGTGCATGTTTGGGGTTCCTTGTTTATAATTTTAATCCGGCAAAGATTTTTATGGGGGATAGCGGGAGCCTTCTACTGGGGTTTCTGCTGGCATCAGTCTCCCTGATTGGTACCATAGAAGTCAAATCCCAGGTGATGTTATCACTTGGAATCCCAGTCCTACTGATGGCGCTCCCGATATTTGATACAACGCTGGTGACCCTCAACCGCAAATTTTTCGGCAGGCCTATTAGCCAGGGCGGGAAAGATCACTCATCTCACCGACTGATTTCGTTGGGGTACAGCGAAAGACAGGTTGCCCTGATAATGTACGGATTTACCGCAATCGGCGGCATCATTGCTATCGGCTTGATGTACCTTGAATTGTCCATATCTATGTTGCTATTGTTAGTGACGGGAATTCTGTTTATTGGTGCGGGCGCGTTTTTTACGCGTATCAAGGTCTATTCGAAACAGGAATACAATTCGATATTGCGGTCGAATGGCGAAAAGACGCCCAATACCATAGTCAACACAGTGTTAATGTATAAAAGGCGTATTGCAGAGATTATAGTTGATGCAATCATTGTAATCTATTCGGTCTATGCGGCATTATGGCTACAATTTGGCGGATTAACACCGGAATTTGTCGAACCGTATATGATGCAGTTCATACCGATATTCGTACCGTTCGTTTTGGTCGTGTTTTATGGGTTTGGATTCTACAAAGATATCTGGCGCTACGTCACAATTTCGGATGTGACCAAAATTCTCGGAGCTGTTGCAACTGTTGTAGCGGTGTTGACGATTTTAAAGTTCACACTCAATATCCTACAGATACAATTCACGACAATTCTGATATTTGGAATGCTGCTCTTCCTACTTATCTCTGGGTTCAGAGTATCGGAACGGATAGTGGCGGATTTATTGAGAGGCCACTCTCTTAGTTCGGGTAACAAAAAGAATATACTATTTATTGGCGCAGGTGATACGGGCAACCTGGCAATACGGGAAATCAATCAAAACCAGGAATTAAACCTGAACCCGATTGGCTTTATCGATGACGATCCCACAAAACTCGGTGCGAAGATTAACGGTGTACCAGTTTTCGGAAATTTAAATAAACTAGAAGATATAGTTGAAAAACATAACGTCGATGAAATAATAATATCAATTACTAATATTGAAGATGAGTTATTGCATAAAATTTACGATAAATGTAAATCTACAGGGAAACCAATAAAAAGAGCTCAAATCAAACTTGATCAGGAAATTACAACTAACGGTTTAAAGTAAATGTATTTTGGTAAGTATCATAGCCACTATTGATTACCTTGGTGTATAACCTCTGTTTGCATTCTCCGTTAAAGGCAGCCACCGCATCATCTTTTCCGTGCTGATCCTCCTCCTCTTCACCGGCTTAGCATTGACGCACTTACACTCAGGTATTGGAACCAAACGGATAATACCGGACAGGAATGGAGAGACGTACCAGGGTACGCTTCTTCTTAGCTTAGCCCCCTCTGTCATTTCAACTGCAGGTCCGCCCACGTCGGACCGGAATGGAGAAATCCCGCTGTTTCATACATAAGGAATTCTCTAACACCGAGATCTCTCGACTGCGTCCCAACCAGTCGGGACTCCGCTTGAGATGACATAACATAATATCCTTCCATACCCTTGTCATTCCGACCGACTGAAAGGAGCGGAGAAATCTCGCTGTTTCATACATAAGGAATTCTCTAACGACGAGATCTCTCGACTGCGTCCCGACCAGTCGGGACTCCGCTCGAGATGACATAACATAATATCCTTCCATACCCCTGTCATTTCGACCAAGTCCGGTGTGTGGACGTGCGGAGAAATCCCGTTGTTCGATCCCTCCAGTCAAACACCCACCACCGAGATCTCTCCGTGCGTCGCCTGGCGGCTCCTTAGTCGAGATGACAAACGTGAATAATACACCACACCCCTGTCATTTCGACCGACCGCAGGGAGCGGAGAAATCTCGGTTTTTCATACATAAGGAACATTCTAACACCGAGATCTCTAGAATGCATCCCGACCGGTCGGGACTCCGCTCGAGATGACATAACATAATATCCTCCCATACCCCTGTCATTTCGACCAGTCCGGTGTGTGGACGTGCGGAGAAATCCCGTTGTTCGATCCCCCTCCAGTCAAACACCCACCATCGAGATCTCTCCATGCGTCACCTAGCGGCTCCTGAGTCGAGATGACGCAACATACTACTCTCCCATCAATTGTCATTTCGACCGACTGAAAGGAGCGGAGAAATCTCGGTTTTTCATACATAAGGAACATTCTAACACCGAGATCTCTCGACTGCGTCCCAACCAGTTGGGACTCCGCTCGAGATGACAGCCCTTTTCACTAGTGACTCCGCATTGTCATTTCGACCGACCGAAGGGAGCGGAGAAATCCCGTTGTTTTCCAAGCCCGGAGGGCTTGAACATGAATAGCCCCCGGTGACAACCGGGGGGTCACGGTCACCCAGTTCAAAACGGCAACCCCAAAAGGGTTGAATATAAGGTAATAGCATTCTGGTATTTTCCTGAGTAATGCCTTAGATTATTTTTATCATGATTGAAATGCTTTGGATACAGCGTTGTATTCAGGATGAAAAATATTTATTCTCCAAGCATGGCGACCAGGAACGCCAAAATGATAATTTAAAAATTCGGGAGATTGAGGAAGCACTGCAGGATGGAAAAATCATCGAATCATACCAGGACACCGGTCGTGGTGAAAGTTGCTTGGTCGCGGGATTCACAAAAGGCGGTAAGCCAGTCCATTGTGTTTGCGGGAGTCAGGAGAACCAAATGGTCATTATCACAGTATATATTCCCAAACCACCAAAATTTAAAAACCCGTATGAGAGAGGTACAGAATGATGAAGGTATGTAGTTTCTGTGGGCATACGACCTTTTCCGAAAAGAAAGTACAATATATTTACAGGCACGACGGTAACATGATGGTCGTGAATAACGTCCCCTGTCAGGAATGTGATTATTGTGGTGAACAATACTTTCAGGCAGAAGTGCTGAAAAAAATCGAGACGGATTTTGAAGATATTCGTACTGAACGAAAAAAACCGCAAAGACAAATTTCGGTTCCGGTAGAAGAGTATTAGAGAGACCTCTTGTCATTTCGACCGGCGCTTTCTCCGGCCGTGCCGGAGAAAGCAGAGTGGAGAAATCTCCTCTTTCCCCAATTCCCACCGAGTTTTATTCAAATGAAATTTTCCGTTTTTCCAGTTGGCCGCCTTGATTTTTTCCCACTTTTTTATCAAGAAAAAAGTGGAAGGGAAAAGAGAAAATAAATCAGGTCTGAAAATGCTCCAAATGGTAACCTGAATGACAAACCTCCCTTACGCTCCAAACCTTTGTCATTTCGACCAGTCCGGTGTGTGGACGTGCGGAGAAATCCCGTTGTTCGATCCCCCTCCAGTCAAACACCCACCATCGAGATCTCTCCGTGCGTCGCCTGGCGGCTCCTTAGTCGAGATGACGCTACATACTACCCTCCCATCAATTGTCATTTCGACCGACCGCAGGGAGTGGAGAAATCTCGTTGTTTCTCCTATACCCGTAACAAAAATGACCCCTCGACCAATGCGCGACCACAACTACCACGTCTACATCATGACCAACCCCGCCAACACCGTGCTCTACATCGGTATGACTAACACCATCGAACGCCGCGTCTGGGAACACAAAAACCACTGGATCCCCGGGTTTACCAAAAAGTACAACACAATCCACCTCGTCTATTATGAACACTTTGAAAATGTAGAAGAAGCCATCGCCCGTGAAAAACAAATAAAACGGTGGAACCGTCAGAAGAAGGAAGAACTCATTGCCACCCTGAACCCCGAATGGAAAGATCTCGCCGCTGACTGGTATTAACCAAGATAGATACCCACTGTCATTTCGACCGACCGAAGGGAGCGGAGAAATCTCGTCATTCCTTTCACTCCCATCCCCTGTCATTTCGACCGACTGAAAGGAGCGGAGAAATCTCGCTGTTTCATACATAAGGAATTCTCTAACACCGAGATCTCTCCATACGTCGCCTAGCGGCACCTGAGTCGAGATGACAAACGTGAATAATACACCACACCTCAGTCATTTCGACCGAGTTTGTTGTTTAGACGAGCGGAGAAATCCCGCTGTTTCATACATAAGGAACATTCTAACGACGAGATCTCTCGACTGCGTCCCGACCAGTCGGGACTCCGCTCGAGATGACATAACATAATATCCTTCCATACCCTTGTCATTCCGACCGACTGAAGGGAGTGGAGAAATCCCGTTGTTCGATCCCTCCAACTCAAACATCCACCACCGAGATCTCTCCGTGCGTCGCCTGGCGGCTCCTTAGTCGAGATGACGCTACATACTACCCTCCCATCAATTGTCATTTCGACCGACCGCAGGGAGCGGAGAAATCTCGGTTTTGTAATATTCTCCAAACTAATGTCATTTCGACTGCAGGTCCGACTTGGTCGGACCGAAATGGAGAAATCTCGTTGTTCCACAAGCCCGAAGGGCTTGAAAATGATTAGCCCCGGATGTCCCGGCGGGATCCCGTTGGGGCAATCCGGGGTATACGATCCCCCAAAATCCCCAACCCCAACGGGGTTGAACACCATTCCACCCCACATTCCGGAAATACCGCTTCCGCCATGTGGGGCTATGCTAATTATTATCCATCTCCGATGAATCGGAGATTCTACAGAAGAGTCCCTCGCCGTGTCTTGGGACGGACATCAATTCGAGTAGCCGGAGATGCAGCAAAGCGAAATCTCCGGAGATGTTGGAATTCTCTCAATCCCCGGGCAACCGGGGATTTTTTTATGTCCCGGAATTATTGGTAATGAAAAAGGTCACGAAACAAATTGACTTAGTAATCAAACCGCAATTGAAAGTAAAAGTAATTATCACTCCGCTCATTGACAGTTTGATACGTATATCCGGATAAAAGACGGATTATATTGGTTAGTTGAAATTCGCCACGTATCCCCAACTCTCTTGTGGTTGTTATTTCCCCCATTAACCAGGAAGTGCTGTAATCAAATTGAGTATTTCTTTCGTGATAATTCTGATTCGGATCCCCTCCATAGGGATAATACGACGGATCATTCGGTGAAAGAGGAGAAGAACCGTGTTTGAACTGGTTCCGGAAGAGAGACAAGCGCCCACGACGTCCAACCCAGATTCTGTTATCAATCGTGATTTGCTGCGAATTCGGTCCTCCGTAAAATCCGAGGGAACGCCCGTGATGGGTAAAGGAACTGCGTTCCGGCTTTTTATGGGTATACACCCATGGCCGGATTGCCGTGAATTCTACCCTGGTATCAACCGGAATATCGGCGACCGAGTAGGAGACCAGACTCCCGGCCTGTACACCCCATTTGTTCCCCCACCAGTCCTCCGCGATTCTGCTCGTAGATAACTCATCCAGAATAAAACTGCCATAGAACTCCAGTCCTGCGATAGGCTGAAAGGTCGATTCCAGAAAGAGAAGAACATTGTCATTATTATCCACGTTATGCTGGGTTGACCAGAGAAATGATAGTGGTACCAGGTACGCCATCTCCGGATCACGCCCGCCGTACACAACGGTTTCAGTCAGGTTGATCTGCCACCAGGAATACACAGGGATTTCCCAGCGATGGGTAACGAGGTATTTTTGCACCCAGTTTGATCCAGGCGTATATGTGAGTTTATAATTCTCCCATGGATAGGAGGAAAGCCAGCCATGCAGGAAGGTAAATCGGGTTGGCCCAAGCATCATCTGGTAGGAGAGATATGGTATTGGTGGAACGTTGTACGAAAGTGCTACCGGATTGGAGCTGACACCCCAAGCAAAGTTCTCCAGTCCCAAAGATAACGTACTCTTGTTGAACTGGTACTGAAGATATCCCCTGGAATAATCATAAGAAGTATACCGTACAGATTTGTTCGCAGTTGCCCGTACCCCACTATAAAAGCCCCCTCGGTAAAATTTTGAAACTTCTCCAAATCCTGGTTTCACCTGCTGATCATATATGTGCGCATCACTATATGCACTAAAATTTTCTCCGTAATTCACAGAAAGCCGGTATGCATGCTGGATCAGGTATCGTCCGGTTCCTGATTTATTTTCATATAACTGCATCTCATCCCAGTCCAGCCAGACAGCATCATTTTCCTCTTCATATACTGCAAGATGATGTTCCTCCTGTGCTGGCGTGTATCTAAAAACTTCCGTCAGCGCTCCAGTAAAATTATTCAACGACGAAAATGGGTGATAGGTATGCTTATCCGGCTGTAACTGAAAATACCGCTCATCCGTCAGCTCGTATCGATAATCTGAGATATATTCGTTCAGAATCTCCCTTTCGATACGGGAGAGTTCTGAACGCTGCTCGTCAAGCCGCCGCAACTGCTCTGCGATATAATCCCGCGTCAGCGGCCGGGTATCGTCCATGTAACCCGGCAAAAACCCGCGGGTCGCCATACGTTCTAAATAATCGTACACCGGATCGCCAATGCGAACGTGGAGTTGGGAAGCACTACTTTGTGTGCTCCCCAAAGCAAACAAAAGTAATATAATTCCGGAGAGGATTGATTTAACGAGACGCATTAGATTCCATTGTTTTGATTTTATAATGCATTCATGGTTTTCCTGGCCTCCACATCTCTTTCGTCTCGATGCCCGGCGCACCGAGAACAGGGCAACTCAGCTGTCTGACCAAAGGGAGTTCTGAGTTGCCCCGAGGAAGCCGCTGGCATCGCAGAAAGAGATGTGGTCGCCTTGAATTTTTCCCCACTTTTGTTTCAAGACAAAAGTGGGAGGTAGGTGGTGCTAGGCGCTCCAGGTAATCGTACACGGGGTCGCCGATACGAACATGAAGCTGGGAGGCGGTACTTTGTGTACCTCCCAGAATAAGGGATAATAATATAATCCCGGACATGATTGAATTAGCGATGCGCATGGAACTCCAGTTCGATTGTTAATTGATTGAAAAAGGTAACGAACATCGTGTTTTTAAAAAACTACAAATATATCCTCTTTTCTCTATTCTGTGTACTTTTTTAGAAAAAGTACCAAAAATCCGGC